>PARF01000015.1 GCA_002709915.1 Roseibacillus sp.
ATCTCATGCTTGCAGGCAAAGAGGCGGAGCAGAATATCGAGGGAATCGATCAGTTTATGGAACAGCAACTCACTGGAGAGACCCTGGCGGCCTTTCGCGCGGATCGGCTCCAGGAAAAAATCAATAGTGTCGAGGGAGAGGCCAATGGAAGATTGAACAACCTCGACAACATCGTGAATCTGGACGCCTCACAGGAGGACCAGTTGTTTTTCGCGATGGCACGAAGCTCGGAGGACTACATTCCCTCGATGGACATCGAGGGAATGAATGGCGACCGGAGTCCGCTGAATCGGAAGGGTCGCAACGCAGTCATCGAGTCGATACTTACCTCCGAACAGCAGGAGCTTCTTGAAAATCACAGGCAGAACCGGCGGCAGAACGCGGAGGAAGAGATGAGAGAAATCGGCCTCCGTTTGCCAGAGAACTGGCAGCAGTTTGAAGATGATGACTGGTAAGCCGGAAACAAACGGAAACGCCATCGAAATCCGCGACCTCCGAGTCGACTACGGGGACTTTGTCGCAGTGAATGATCTGAGCCTGACCGTTCCCTATGGCGAGGTATATGGACTCGTGGGCCCAAACGGGGCAGGCAAGACAAGCACCTTTCGCGTTCTGGCCACTCTCATGGAGCCAATGTATGGCGAGGTGAGCTTGGCCGGCATTGACGCTCTGGAGGACAAGGAGTCTGCACGCCGGATCATGGGTTACATGCCGGATCTCGCCCCCGTCCCCTCAGATCTCAAGGTCAGAGAGTTCCTGGAGTTTTACACCCATACATATGCGTTGGGAACCAGAAATGAGTGTCGGTCACGTGCTGAGGAATGCCTCGAGATTGTGAGTCTGACGGATCAACGTAACTCATGGTGCCGGGAACTCTCGCGTGGGCAAACTCAGCGGTTGGTCCTCGCCAAGACCCTCCTGCCCAGTCCGAAGGTAATGATTCTGGACGAACCTGCCAGTGGACTGGATCCTCTCTCGCGCCGGGAATTGCGCCTGAGTCTGCAGGCTATTGCCCACGAGGGAGCGACTGTATTCGTAAGCTCTCATATTTTAAGCGAGCTCGCCGAGATGTGCTCGTCACTCTGCGTCATGAATCAGGGACAGATTCTGGCATCGGGAACGGCCACGGAAGTACGGAACCAACTGGGGCGAGCCGAGCGCCAGATTGCGGTGACCGTGCTGGGGCCTCGCGACAACATCGCCAGTTGGCTCACCAGCCAGCACGGCGTGCTGGAAGTCACTAAATCTGAACAGCATGACCAAAGAGTCATTCTGCGATTTACCGGGGGGGATCATGAACAAGCGGCCCTGCTGAGCGGCATTCTGGAACAGGGCGTGGCGGTCAAGTCGTTCGAAGAAAAAAGCGCCTCCTTTGAAGACATTCTCGTGAAGATCGCGGAGGACAATCGCAGACAGGAAGGGTCCCCTGATGAAAACTGATTCTGCACTCCATCATCAGGCACCATTCTGGGCGATCTGGGCGAATCCGATTGTGCGGCGCTATGCGCGTTCCCGGATGCGGCCTCGTGCACTGGGAATCTCCCTGCTCATCACCCTGATGATCGCGGGGTTTCTGTTCTTTGTCATTCGGCAGATTGGGATCTACCAGACTGAACTGTCCATCCGTGACGCCCATAGGATGCCCATTATTCCCCTTTTGTTCTTTCAGGGATTCATTCTCTTTGTCCTCGGATCCGGACAGACCGCAGCAGGGATGACGGCCGAATCCGATGAAGGGGTGATCGACTATCAGCGCCTGACTCCCATGACTCCGCTGGCAAAGGTAGTCGGTTACCTGTTCGGCCTGCCTATCCGGGAATATGTCACCTTTCTTGCCACCATGCCGTTTACCTTGTGGGCCTTCTGGCGAGGCGAGGTGCCCCTTCACATTGGGTTGCAACTGTATGGGGTCTTCATGATTGCAGGAGTTCTCTATCACCTGACTGGTCTGGTCGCTGGCACCGTGCTCAAGAATCGTCGCTGGGCCTTTCTCTCCTCAATGGGATTAGTCTTCGCCCTCTACACGGTGGTGCCCCAGGCTTCCAAGCTGGGGTTGGTCTACTTCAAGTATGTCACGATTGAACCAGTGGTGCGCGAATGTTTACCGCACCTTGTTGAGAGCAAAATGGGAGCAGTTGCTCAGAATCTTGCGCCGGCAGCTCAATTCTTCAACCTGAACTTCCCACAGTCGGTCTTTACCGCGGGAACTCTGCTCTTTCTGATAGGCGTGATGGTAGTCATGTTATGGCGACGTTGGCATCGCGCGGAGTCTCACCTGATGGGCAAGGCGGGGGCGACGGGGCTCTTCGCCTGGATTCAGCTCATGCTCCTTGGAAACGCTCTCCCTCTCATATGGCCCTCAGGCAGAGTCTTCCCCTCGCGCGGGGCTCGCTTGTTTCAGCTCCCGGGAGACGACTGGTCCCCTTCCGCCGAAGAGACCCTCGTTATGTCCGGGATCTATGGATTGGTGACCCTCATGATCCTCTGGCTGATGACCGTCTTAATCACTCCGGACCGGACCGGTCAGATTCGGGGCTGGCGGCGGACCCGTAAACTCGGCCGACCCAGACTCTCCTTTCAGTCAGATCCTGCCACCTCATTCCCGTGGGTATTCGCCATGGCCGCAATTGGCTCAGGAGGCTGGTTTTGGTTTACCAAGAAGCTCGTAGAGTCGGTGTGGTTTGGAACCACCGACATGCCGATCGCCATTCTCCCCGTATTCTTCCTCGTCACTGCAGTCGGAGGGTTCGGTTTCCACGCCCTGCTTGAAGGCAAGGGTAAGCGGGCGGCAGGATTAGCGGTGATTTTGATCGGAATCGCACCCTTGTTGGTTGGAGTCACGGTTGGTGCAACTGGCGAAGCTCTGGCTCCGCTCGCACTGTGGATCTCAGGCTGTTCCCCGGTCGCGGGCCCGATTTACGCGGTATTGACTTTTCTTCCTCTCTCGAATCTCCCTCCCGATTTTGAACGAACAGTACCCCGTGCGTTCTGGTTCTGGCAGGGGGTGGGCCTTTTGTGGGCCTGCAACCTCGCGATAAATCTGCGACGGGGCAGGAAAACGATTGCCGAATCGACCCTGTAAAGCCTCTACCGCCTTGGGAGTGTTCGGAACCCCTGATAAATCATAACGCCCTCATTATGAGGGTGGTGGGCAGGAAAGGATTCGAACCTTTGAAGGCGTGAGCCAGCAGATTTACAGTCTGCCCCGTTTGACCGCTTCGGTACCTACCCTAGAAGGCTTGGCGGACGGGATACGCCGGAGAGTTCTCACGCTCAAGCCTAAAATATCAGAGCCATTCAAACCTCTCCAGCCTTGCATCCCTCGGCTCACCCCGGTAAGGGGCATACGTCATGCCAATTGCGACTCCCGAGCAATACCGCCAGATGCTGGATTCCGCTCAAAAAGGTGGATACGCCTACCCAGCAATCAACATCACGTCATTGACCACCGCCAATGGGGCCCTGAAAGCCTTCGCGGATTCAAATTCTGACGGGATTATTCAGCTCTCGTCCGGAGGGGGCCAGTTTGCCTCAGGCCTCGCCGTGAATGATGCTGCTTTTGGCTCCATGGTTCTCGCAGAGGCCGTGCACCGGCTTGCAGAAAAGTATGACGTTCTGATCGCTCTTCATACCGATCATTGCCATCCCGGCAAAGTTGACAGCTTTCTCAGGCCTCTTCTCGAGGAATCAAGACGTCGAAAGGAAAACGGCCAGGGACCACTCTTTCAATCTCACATGCTGGACGCCTCAGAGCTCCCTCTCGAAGAGAACATGGCCCTTTCGGTAGAAATCATGAAGGAGTGCGTCGAACTCGATATCATTCTCGAAGTAGAAGCCGGAGTAGTTGGAGGTGAAGAAGACGGTCATGATACCTCTGGCCTCCCTGCCGAGAAACTTTACACCACCCCGGAAGACATGATGACGGTGTATGAGACTCTCAATCCCCTTGGCCGCTTCATGTTCGCTGCAACCTTTGGAAACGTCCACGGATCGTATAAACCCGGATCCGTTAAATTGAAGCCCACGATTCTTCGAGATGGACAGAAAGCCGTAATGGACAAGCACGGTGAGGAAGCGGAGATGGATCTGGTATTCCATGGCGGCAGTGGATCTTCGATTGAGGAGCTGCGTGAAACTCTTGATTACGGGGTGATCAAAATGAACATAGATACTGACACCCAGTACGCCTTTACTCGTCCGGTGGTCACTCACATCTGTGAAAATATCGAGGGAGTGCTCAAGATTGAGGAAGAAGTGGGCAACAAGAAGGTTTATGATCCCCGGTCTTACCTCAAGAAAGCTGAGCAAAGCCTTTGTGAGAGATTGCAGCGCGCCTGTGACGACCTTCTCTCCACCGGAAAAAGCATCTACCAGTCCTGAGCCTCAGGCCAGCGTGCTCTCCTATGGCCGTGCACGCCTGACCTCCCATCCCGGGTCTTAACGGACATCCTGTCTCCATGTCTGAAGCCAATCGCAAGCCTCCCCAGGAGAACCCGCTGACGAACATTCTCGTCAACGTGCTTGTGCCTATCATGGCCCTGACAATGATGAGTGACAGTCCGGAAACTCTTGAACTGCTCCGGCAGCAGGGAGTTGACGTCAAGGAGACCAAGCCCTGGCATCTCGGCCCGGTAAAGGCCCTGATCATCGCCTTGGCGTTACCCGTTTGCTATGGCCTCTGGTTCTTTTTCCGGCACAGGAAGCTCAACTTTTTCTCAGTAGTGGGACTTACATCCGTCCTGCTGACCGGAGGCCTAACCCTCTATCTCTGGCAGGAGGATGGCAGCGTTCGATCCAACGCCCCTACCCTTTTTGGAATCAAGGAGGGCTCTATCCCACTTATCCTTGGCCTTGCAATCTTCGTCTCTCATTGGACTAAGACCCCCCTGCTTCGCACCTTTCTCTACAGCCCGCAGATTTTTGATATCGCGAAAATTGAGCGTATCGTTGAGGAAAAGCAATCGGGCGAAGGATACCGTAAACTTCTCTTCCTGTGTACTGCCTTATTCTCCGCCTCTTTTCTGATAAGCACCCTTGCAAACTTTTTTCTCGCCCAACATTTTCTCGGCGACATCGACTTTAACGACAAGCTGGAGGCTCGTCGGCAATATAACAATGGAGTTGGTAAACTCACCTTCTGGGGTTTTATCGCAATCGGGGTGCCCATCCTCGTTATCCTCATGTTCGTGATGTGGCACCTCGTGAGGGGGCTTAAGCGAATCACCGGACTTGGCACCGAAGAGGTTCTGCTACCGCGATAGCCCGTTCCCTTCAGGTGACCAATTCATTAAGGCGCCGAGCTACCTCGATATCCGCTGTTGTTAGGCATCCCTTGGAATGGGTAGTCAGGTTGAGAGTAACCTTGTTGTAATGGACACTGATATCGGGATGATGCCCCGCCTCCTCCGCAACTCCAGCCACTTCCTGAACGAAATCGATCGCCTCCAAGAAGGTTTGGAATTTGAAAGTTCTGCAGATTTCGGATCCCTTCTGATCCCAGCCGGAACAGCCTTCGAGGAAATCAGCGAGCTCATCCGCAGAAACTACGTCGGTATTCGTCATGACCTTGATCCTTTCATTGATTTCAGGAAAAAGACAAGCCGCTTTCTGGGAGCGAAAAATAGCTGCGAATGATTTCTCCATAGCTACACTCCCTCCAGCAGTCTATCTCCTCTACCATGCACACCTCTATCCTTCCTCTCGTTGCGAGTGCCGCCAGCTGTATGATTTTCCTCGGCTGCACGGCAGCTACTCCCGATTGGAGAATTAATCAGAACGCCTCACTCTACCAATCTCTTTCTGAGGAACACCGACGCCTCGCAAGCGAGGGAGAAATTGCAAAAGGGATGCCTCAAACGGCAGTCTACCTCGCCATGGGAAACCCAACCCGAAAGGTCCGAGGCTACCACTCAGACGCTCCCTTTGAGCGATGGGAGTATCTGCGCAGGCAGCCTCACTTTCACCACTCCTTATACGCGTATCAGGGGTTGAGATTTGGTCGGCACGGCGGCAACTACGGCGGCTTCGGCCTTGCTCCCTCAATTCACTACACTCCTACTCACGCAGCAACTGTTACCTTCCGAAATGGCGTGGTTGATTCGTGGGAAACTTCGAACTTACGGCCCTCCTCTCCTTAAGTTCCAGCATCTCTCTCCTTAAACCCTGACTTCACTCAACAGAAAATTTCCTCCCGCAAGAATTTGATTTTCAGGCGCGCCATTTTCCAGCTACCTCAACTCCGGGCTATCTTTATTTTTTCATGAAAATACTCCTCGTTTTCTCCGTGGCATGTGCATGCTGGTGCTCCATGTCGTGTGCGCCCTCTCCCAGGAGTGCTGGTGGGTCGGCTCGCTACGCGGCCTTCGATCTGCCGGCTTCCCGCCCTGTGAATCCGGCCAACGTAGAGGTCAAGGTATCCATCAGGAATCAGGCAGCCTACGTCATGGAGGGCAGCAGGCCTCTTCTGGTCATGCCCGTAGCAGTCGGAACGCAAAGCAAACCAACTCCTCTTGGAACATTCCGTATTTTTAAGAAAGATCACAAACACAGGGCCAACAGCCATGGCTACGCATCGAAAGACGGTCGAGTAATTCAGACATGGCTCGCAAAAAAACCCGCAGGTTGGGACTTCAAGGGAACCCCCATGCCATATTGGTGCGAATTTAAGGCACACTACGGATTCCACACCGGCTGGATGAAGCCATATCCCTGCACCCACGGATGCCTGCGCATGCATGAGAACCTCGCCCCCAAGTTCTACCATCTAGTTCAGGTGGGCACTCCGGTATCCATCGCTACCACACTACCTGAAGACCTCACCATTGGTCGTAATCTTCCCCGTCCTCCAGATGCAGGACCACTCCCCGACTACCCCTACTCTTTTTATCTGGGAGAGGAGTATTTCCTGAAGCACAAGACTCCTCTTTACCGATAGCCGATTGGACCGGAGCGAACGGACTCGGGCCCCGGACGCGTGGTCATACCGGACCTCTGTTCATCACGATCAGGAGTCCAAGCGCAAGAAGCCCGACTCCAAAGGCGGCATCGAACCAGGGAGCGGCCCGCTGGTACCCTGACCGAACCGGAGGAAACTGAAGAAGCCAGACATACAGCATCCATAGACCGAGACCCTGCACCACAATGATCAGCCAAAGGGCTGGTGCCCACCATACCGGTCGATCATCACCACTGACAAACTCGGTCACCACCGCAGCAAAGATGATCGCCACCTTTGGGTTTANAAGATTACATAGCAGCCCACGGACATAAGCCGACTGGTTCCTTGCGCTGCGCTCTGCCTCTTGAGGCTTCTCCTTACCACCTGCACTCATACTGGCGAGCAACAGGCGGGATCCCAGATAGGCAAGATATGCAGCAGCGACCCAACGCAGGGCTTCTGTAGCCCATCCTTTCAAACCCATGAGATACGCCATGCCAAAGACTGCAACGGTCGCATGAATGCACAGTCCTGANGCGATTCCTGCGGACATCCACCACCCGGCAGAGCGACCCTGCGCCAATGCGGTGCGTGTGAGCAGCACCATATCAGGACCTGGACTGAATTGTCCGAGCGCTATTACACCTGCAAACACCATGAGCTCTCCCGTCACGATTAGAGAAGAGCAGCGCAAACATGGTCCGGCAACACCAACACGAGAGGATTGATCATCTCCGATGAGAACCTAACCTTTAGAACGAGGAGAGAGTGAGCGCGCTTACCCCTCGACCCATCGTAGTTTATCCCCGTCTCCATACTTACACGGGAAGACCTAAAAGCCGCAAAATAAGATATTCTGAATGATGATTGAGCTCCCAAAGTTCACCAAATTAAGACCCTGAACAGACTTCTGATCGATTGTTCCGCTCGATTAAACTGTTGCGATGGGCTAATATCCCCNGCGGTTTCTTCCACAGGCTCTAAAGCTCATCCTCAGCAGGGTANGCTGGAGCCGGAAAACCGAAAGCCTGCGTGCTCTGAGACACATGAACGAAGGACCGATGGAGCTCCCTTCTCTTCCAGAACTTGTTCGGCNAGGTTCAGGTTCAGTTTTCGCGGTGCTGCTACTTCTCAGCGGTACTACCATTGGCCCTGCTGCTCCACTGCGAGTNGCCACCTTGAATGTCGAGTTTGGACTCGGCCAGCCTGGCAGCACCTCATTCGAAGCAACCGCAGACGTCCTTGAGCGCATCGATGCGGATGTCGTTGCCCTCCAGGAAATGACCCGGGCGGACTTTGATGGCACCTCTAGTTCATTCAGAAGCCTGGCTGCTGATCTGGGATACCCGTATGTGCACGCCGCCACTACCCAGCGCGTTCTCGACTCTGGTCTTCGCGCCGCCTTCATGACTCGTTACCCTCTCATCTCGACCTTCAACATCGCCTCGCCTCCTGGAGCACTGGACGTGGTTCGTCAAATTCCAGCCATCGTAGTGGACGTCCCCGGAACCGTAGCGGACCCGACGATTCTCACCCTGCACCTGAAGTGCTGCCTCGATCTCGATGATCCATTCAGGCGCGCAGTCGAATTAAAACGTATTAGGGATTTTCTCACTCAGCGAGGACTCACCGCGGATGATAATGTAATTATTCTCGGCGACTTTAACCTGATCGGGGGTGATTTCGTCTACAGTGAGATTCCTCCGGGATTACCCCGCTCTTTCATTCTTGGTGAGGACATCGTCTTCCCGGTCAACTATTACACAAACCCTGCAGACTACTTCCTACAATGGTCGATTGACGCAGTAGGGAGCACTCAACTCAATGGCTCTGCAAATACCCAGGGGAGCAGCCAACTTGATTTCATTCTTGCCACCCGCGCTCTAAGGAATCGCCCCTACGCCGGTGAAATTTATAATAGCGCTCTGGATGTGGATAACGAGACGGGACTTCCGAAGGCCGGACTGCCCCTCTCCGAAAGGACAAGTAGTAATGCATCGGATCACCTTGCAGTGTTTGCGGACTTCAACCTGACATCCCGCGACTCGCTAGTANTACGCATTTCCACCCCTGAAGTGGAAGAGTCAGACCCCAGTGGGGCTGCCTTCCTTACAGTTGAACTTCCATCTCCTCCGGATCCCGGAGAAACCGTCGAAGTTCTTCTCACCTCGTCAGACCCGGGTGAAGCAATTCCGGCAGCTTCCTCATTGCTCTTCGTCAGTGGCCAGTCTATTCGAACCGTAGACGTTTCTCCCCAGTTGGATGGCTTGGTAGATGGAGCGAGAGAAGTGCTCTTTACTGCAAGTGCCACTGGATTTTCTCCTGCAACTGCACAGCTGAGAGTTACCGACAGCTCTTCGGAGGCTTACGCCATTAGCAATATAGGCCAACCGGTGGTCGAAACCTTTGAGAATTTTGAAGGCCTCTCACCTCCACTGCGGTGGACGATTTCCGGGGGGCCTTGGCGGGGCACAGATACCGGAACCCTCGGAATAGTCGGACTCTACTCTTTCGGAAATGATGGATCTCTGGGCTTTCTTTTGAATAAAGAACCTTTCTCGGCCATGGCCTCATTCCGTAATGACACCGACAGTGCAATCACGGCTCTCGAAATTTCGTACGATGCCGAGCAGTGGCGGGGCTTTCCTGAAGAACGCTCCGATTCTATTACCGTTGAAGCCTCAGTGGCAGGAAAGGCCATAGCTCTTCCGGATCTGACTTTTGCGAGCAGCTCTCCACTTGGCATTGAAGGACCAATCGCTAACGGCATTACTGCATCTTTGACGAGTCGCCTTGAAGATATTCTCATCATACCCGGGGCCACTTTTGAGCTGAATTTCACAGTATCACCCGGTCAACCATTTACGAACATGGAGGACTACGTGCGTTTAAATGAATTCCATTATGATAACGCGGGCGCNGACCTCAATGAATTCATCGAAATACTGGTAGCCCCGGGATACGAGGGAACTTCTCACGAGGTTGAAGTCTACCTGTATAATGGGAATGGAGGAGGGGTTTACGGACAACATCCTCTGACGTCCTTCACCTTGAACCAGACTCTTCCCTCGGGGCATCGACTCTATTCGAAACTTATTCCGAGGATCCAGAATGGTCCCGATGGAATCGCACTGGTTGTTAATAATGAAATCGTGGAATTTGTCTCTTACGAAGGCACCGTTACCGCAACTGAAGGACCTGCCGATGGGCTCACCTCAAATAATATCGGGGTGGCACAATCTAATCCTGTGCCAGCGCCCGGCACGGGTAGTCTCGGACTGAATGGCTCTTTCGAATGGACTCGCTTTGTAAATCAGTCGACCCCGGGCCAATTGAATGAGCAACAGCTCCCGGGNCCTGCCCTGATTCCTGGTATGGCCTTGGATAATCTCACTGTTACTGCCACTGCAGACCGGGATCAGGATGGCATCCCGGATCACATTGANGAGCAACTCGGCACAAACCCTCTGCTATCGGACAGCGATAATGATGGCACCCCGGACGGCGAGGAGGATGCTGATGGCGACAACCAGAACAACCTTGCCGAAATATTGGTTACAAGTACGAACCCCCTCGACCCTCTCTCGCGCTTTGCTCTTTCCGTAGCTGCGAATCCCACTATTCCCGGAGAATCCCTACTTTCCTATTCGACCCTGCCGGGAAGAACTTACACCATCTTTCGGAGTATTGACCTTGTCGATTGGCAACCTGTCTTTTCCGACGCTGGCACTGGCCGGAGGCACCTCCTCTCGGTTGCTCCGGATCCCCGGGCTTCTTCCTCTTTTTTCAGGGTGGAAGTAACAATCGAAAGATAGTCCTGATGTGACGGCTTGCCCTTGCGTCGAAGGCAATAGCACCCCAGTCTCCCTGCCGTGTCTTTCCCCCTCCCCGGCCAGCGGTGGACCAGCGCGTCCCAACCGGAACTCGGTCTTGGTCTGGTCATCTGTGCAGGAGGAGATCGGGTGGAGATGTGCTTCCCCGCCGCTGAGGAAGTGCGTCAGTATGTCTTCTCGTCAGCCCCATTGATCCGGGTACACTTCAAGGAAGGAGACCGCATCAAGAACCAGGATGGAAAAGAATTTACCGTTGAGGCTGTTGAAGACCGGGACGGCATCCTCGTTTACCTCGCCGACGGCGAGGAAATCCGCGAGGAGCATTTGTTTGATGCCCTGAGCTTCATCAAACCGGAAGAGCGTTTACTCGCAGGGCAGTGTGATGATCTGCGCTCTTATGAGCTCCGCGTGCAGGCCCTCCAGCAGAATGGACAATTTCGCAGCTCCCCGGCGCGAGGATTCTCGGGTGCCCGTATCGATCTTATTCCTCACCAGCTCGCGATTGCGGCTGAAGCCGCCAGCCGCCTTGCTCCCAGAATCCTTCTGGCGGACGAAGTTGGTCTGGGCAAAACCATCGAGGCCTGCCTCATCATGCACAGACTGCATCTGACGGGAAGAGCCGACCGTGTCCTGGTTCTGGTTCCTGAACCCCTGATTCATCAATGGTTCGTTGAGCTTCTTCGTCGTTTTAATCTGCTTTTCGCCATTTTTGACGAAGATCGATGCAAGTCTATCGAGGGTCCTGGCCATGAACTCAACCCATTTTTAGACAGCCAGCTGATCCTATCCACAACCGGATTTCTCACAGCTTATCCCGAGAGAGCTGAACAAGCGAGAGCCGCAGGATTTGATCTCCTGATCGTCGACGAGGCTCATCACCTCCGATGGAAGCCCGGCTGCCCAAGCCTGCCCTACTCCATCATCGAGTCCCTTTCCGAGGTTACCGCCTCGTTACTCTTACTCACTGCCACTCCCGAACAACTCGGACCGGAGGGACATTTCGCCCGCCTACGCCTCCTGGACCCTGAAAGATTCTCCGACCTGTCAAGCTTCAGACAGGAGGCCAAAGAATACGAATCACTTGCCGACGTGGTTGGTAGGCTCTCGGAGGGAGCCCCACTAACCGATGGCGATAAAGCTGTGATTTCAGCCCGCTCAGAACAGTCGGCGACTTTTCTCGCCACTCTCGACAACGCGGACTCTAACAGCAGACAGAGTCTGGCGCGGGATCTGGTGGACTGTTTCGGCACCGGCAGGGTCATGTTCCGGAATACCCGGGAACGACTCACGGGCTTCCCTGAACGTAAGCTTCACCTCATCTATCTTGATCCTCCTGCAGGTGATGAAACTGATAGCCTGCAGGCCCGCATGGACTGGCTGGCTGATTTTCTACGGGAGATCCCGAAGGAAAAAGTCGTTCTGATATGCAAATCTGTCGAGCTCGCTGAATCCATCCGATCTCTTCTCCTCGCCCGTATTCAGATCGAATCCGCACAGTTCCATGAAGATCTCACCCTTATCCAGCGGGATCGCAATGCCGCATGGTTCGCAGATCCCGGGGGAGCAAGAATCCTCATATGTTCGGAAATTGGATCAGAAGGTCGAAATTTCCAGTTTGCCCACCACCTTGTTCTCTTTGATCTTCCTCGCGACCCGGAACTTCTTGAGCAGCGAATTGGTCGACTTGACCGGATCGGCCAGACTGAGACTATCAACATCCATGTTCCTGTGGTGAAAGGCAGCAGTGATGAGCTGCTNGCGCGCTGGTATNCCGAAGGCCTTGCTGCGTTTGAGCATCCTCTGAAAGGATCCTCGGCCCTCTCCGCAGCCCTCGGCTCGGAACTGAGGAGCTTCCAGGAGAACAGAGACCCCAGTGCTTTCGAGGATTTTCTCAAGCGGACCTCCTTAATGAAGAAGGAGGTCTCAAACCGTCTTTCATCTGGCCATGATCGCCTGCTTGAACTGGGTGCGCCATCATCAGAAAGCGCAGGAAGCCTCATCGAACATATCGCAGAAGCTGATCATGATCCCGGATTTGAGAAATTTGCGATCAGCCTCTTCGATTATCTTGGTCTCGAAGTTGAGGATCTCTCCCTGCGAAGTTATATCCTCAGGAAAGGAGAACGCCTCAGCGANGACTTTGCGGAATTTCCCGANGATGGCCTCTCGGCAACCTTTGATCGCGATTTTGCCCTCGCCCGGGAAGATATCGCGCTGATAACTCCGGACCATCCAATCTTCCGGGATGCGATTGAAGTCCTCCTGAGCAGGGAACGGGGTAACTGCAGCTTCGCTCACTGGAAGACTGCCCGGGGCAAAACGATGCTCTTGGAATGCCATTACGTTTTGGAGTGCCTTGCCCCCTCCCGCCTTCATGTGGACAGATTCCTCCCCCCCACTCCCTATCGGACAGTCGTTGATCACAAAGGAAATGATCATAGTTCCGACGAGGGCTTTCGGTCTGCCAATCTTGAGCCTGGAAGCCCTCGCAAGCTTGTCTCCCAGAGCGTTTTCAGAAAAGAAATCCTTCCCGGAATGCTGAAGAGAGCCGAGCACATCGCAGACGAACAGTCTTGCAGGCAAATCTCGCAGGCTGTTGAGACCGCAGGAAAGTCGTTGAGCGCCGAGATCGAGCGTCTGCACAACCTGTCCCAAAAAAACANCAAGGTCTCCCCATCTGAAATTGAGAGCCTGAGAAGCCACCGTGACGAGATTCTTCAGCTTCTCGGCCAGTCAAGACTCCGTCTTGATTCCCTTCGGCTGATCTGGCGGACCCCTGCCTGAGAGGCCTTATTTGACCTCGTATGGCCACAAGGTTTCCCTTTTCTGACAACTTTTCAGATCCTAACCTCACGCCATGCGTTTGTTTTCATCCCTCCTGCTAGCTCTTCCTCTTCTGGTGACCACAGCCTTGGCTGAAAAAATCGAGAAGAAGCCTGCTGCTGTAATTCATCTCAATGCCATCCAGGCTTCTAAGATGGTGATTGGTCCCAACGTGGAGAAAAGGCTAACCNTTATCGACATCAGGACCTTGGGTGAGTTCAAGGATGGACACCTTGCAAGCGCAATTCACATCGACTTTTTGGAACAGAATTTCGCGGACAAAATTCAAAAGCTGAATCGGGATACCCCCTATCTAGTCCACTGCCAAAGTGGCGGCCGAAGCTCCAACTCATTAGCNCTCTGGAAGAAGCTTGGATTCACAAAGATTTACCATCTCGATGGTGGTCTTCTGGCCTGGAAAAAGGCAGGACTACCCATTGTCAAATAAACAACTATGAGCACGATGCTCAGGACACCAATCGGCAGACTGAGATTCGTCAGCCTCCTCGAAGGACTCTCTTATCTCGTCCTTCTCTATTGCTCCATTGTGATGAAGAGAATTCAGGGTAACGAGGAAGCCATTTATATCCCCGGAATGATTCACGGGGTTCTTTTTATTCTCCTNTGTCTTCTTCTCTGGATCGCCCGAAAGCCCTCTGGCTGGAGCTACCCCAGATGCGCTATCATTTTTGGGGCTGCCCTCCTGCCTTTTGGACCCTTCTTCGTTGAACCATGGTTGAAACNTGAGGATGCCAGAATGACGACGATGGGACAGGATACGCACCCTCTCGAAATCTAACGAGCACAGTTCCCGCAGAGATCCGCCTCTGGCCTCTGCTCGAGACGGGCATAGCTGATCCAATCCTGACAGCCGTCGCAAATACCATAGTCTCCTTCATCCATTCTCCGAAGCGCCTGCTGGAGCTCGTGAATACGTTGATTTCGGCGACGTGTCGCATCTTTCCGAACTTCCTCCATCTGCATCGAGTCAAGGCGCGACAGNCGTCCAATCGCGACATCGACAGCCACGGCCTGAGGATCAACCTCCTCATTCCCCGCCTCTTTTCGGAGATCCTCAAGCTCTTTTCTCGCCCGGATCTCCAGCTCGATCTGCTCTTCGACGGTCAGCACTCCCCCAGCATGCAGCTCTTTCNCCGTCAGGCAAGATTGCCTGCAAGAATCCTCGCCACCAACCTCTCCAGTTGAGAGCCTGAGGCCATGAAACTCGCCGTTCTATGCACCTCTGCGATACTGGGCATGAGTGCTCCGGGAATCGCGCACCCGGAGCATGAGTTCATGACTGGCCTTTCCGCGCCCTCACCCGCAACGGTTCTTCTCATCACCGGACCCGAACTTGTCGACTCATGGAAGCCCTTTGTGGCGTGGAAAAAGCGCCTTGGGAAACCGGTGCGCATTTTGAGCACCACACAGATATCGGAACGCTACGAGGCAAAGGATCTTCAGGAAAAAATCCGACGCTGCATCCGTAATCATACGGATCACCTCGGAACGCGCTGGATTATTCTCGGAGGTGACAGCGAAGAAAATGGCAGAGGAGTAGTTCCTGCCAGAGATACCCTTCACCGCACTCAAACAGGCGAACTCATCAACGTCCCCACGGATATCTACTACCTCAGCAAGAAGGACTGGGACTCCGATAACGATGGCATCTACGGAGAATGGAAAGAAGACAAGGAATCCATCGATTATCCGGACGGCAACGTTGGCCTCGGTAGAATTCCTGTTCGACGAAGCGAAGACGTCAAGGCCTATACTGAGAAAGTGATCGCCTATGAATCGCGCTATCCAGAATCGGAATTCGCCATTTCGATGGCCTACGCTTCACCAAACCCTCCCCTCAGGGCGGAATTAAGAGACAGCTGGAATCAACAGATTTCGAGGGTTCTCGAAGGAGGAACCCTTCGCTATTTCTTCTCATCTCCGGACAAGGGCAAAACGTTTGGGCCAGCGGAATGGGTGAACCTCCTAGACAGCTGTGCAAACGGCAAACTACACCTGAAGGGTCCTGGGAGCCACGATGGATGGATATTCCAAAACGAGGCCATGATAACTAATGCAGAGGTTTCGCGACTGACTAACAGAGAGGCTTATCCTGTTATAACAACAACTTCTCCTGAAACCGGCCAATTCGATCATGGAGAGGATCCTTCTATCGCTGAAAGCATGATTCGCATGCCCGAGAGAGGAGCGATCGCAGTAGTTGCTCCCTCAAGACAAGGTCCCTCTCCCGAGCAGGAGGAAATCCTGAGTCAGTTCTGGGAGCATGGATTAGGTCAAAAGGTGAGTGCTGGAGCGGCGCTTTCCCTCCTCAAGGCCGGCATGGCGCAAAAGGCTATCGCGTCGCCCTCCGATCACCTGCTCGCCTGCGAGTTGAATCTTCTTGGAGATCCGACCCTTGGACTAAGAGGAACGATACCACGAACGCCCACCGTAAAAGGTCCACAAGAACTTCCACCTGGTAATCTTAGCCTTATAATTGAGTCCAACGCTCCTCACTCCATCGTTTCTCTTCAGGACGACTTTGGTCTCTATGCGGTCACAGTTTCTGACGAATCAGGGAACGTGGTATTCCCCCTGAATGTCGTCGAAGACAGCACGATCACTATCACCGTGTCAGGACCAGAATACAACGCAGTGACGCTTAGAATTCCTGTCCGTTAGGACTGCTCCTGCGCACCGGTCCAACCGAGCCACTGCACTCTCCGGTGTCAGGACCTCGCCCAGTGAAAAAAATTTCCATTCGTTATACGCTCATTCCATGACCGTCTTCTCTGCCGCGCTGCTCCTCTTTCTCGTGATGGACCCTTTCGGTAATGTTCCGCTCTTTCTATCGGTCCTTAATCCGATTGCTGCTGATCGTCGTCGGAAGGTCATCATCCGGGAACTGCTTCTCGCCCTGGCAGCTCTCATCATCTTTCTCTTTCTCGGATGTTATATTCTAAGTGCGATAGGAATCACCGAATCCATTCTGACGACTGCTGGTGGAGTTATTCTTTTTCTGATTGCGCTACGAATGGTCTTTCCACCTGCCAGTGGACCCTATCCTGTTGATTTTGATGAAAATTCAGGTGAGCCCATTCTCGTCCCCTTGGCTATTCCCCTCCTTGCCGGACCATCTGCGCTTGCTTCAGTCCTTTTTCTCATGAGCAGCGATCCAGGCCGCTGGCCTGAATGGCTTGCTGCCGTCCTGATAGCATGGGCAATGACCGCAGTCGTCCTACTGCTCTCCTCTCCGCTCGCCCGTCTCATTAAAAAACGTGGCTTGATTGCGATCGAGAGATTGATGGGCATGGTCCTTACCGCAGTAGCCATTAAAATGATTCTGACGGGTATCGGGGATTTCTTCGGAATGCAGCCCTAGCCCCCGAACAAACCCGGAGCGAATCACCCCTAGGGGGTCATCATCAAGGCCCCTCGAGGTGAATTCCGCTTGTATGACAGCTTCTGGACAGCGAGCCTGAGCACAGCACCAGACCGACAATCTCCGATGAAGACCACTTTTCTGGCCTTTCTTCTCCTAGCATTAATCACTAACTGCCTCGCCGGGCCGGCCCTCGAAGCCGTCAATTTCGCTCTTGGTGCCAAGGGGCCCTTCCTTCCCATGGCAGAAGCCGCCAAGAGACTGGGGTGGAGGCCGCGTATCGACGAGGAGAAAAGAACCCTGACCTTGAATAAAAAAACATTCTCTACTGAGAAAATGAGAGCCTTCATTGATGGGAGAATTCTTATCAGCGTGGCAGACCTCACAAGCGCAGGAGCTCGCGTAAGAGGCGGAGAGGGTGACGACCCCCTGAAAATCTCGTTCGTCGGCCGGTCTTTCAAGGTTATCCGGGGCAACAAGCGCGCCGAAATCAACCTTGCTGAACAGCGCCTTCGGGCTTGGGAGGGATCTCGCCTTGTCCTGGAGTCTCGCATCAGTTCGGGGAGAGGACGTTCTACACCATGCGGCGAGTTCGAGGCGGGCCCCTACAAAGCACGCAAACACTATTCCAGTCGCTACAACAATGCCTACATGCCCTTCAGCGTGCAGGTCACTGGTAATATTTTCATACACGGATTCCGTAGTGTTCCAAAATATCCCGCGTCCCACGGCTGCATCCGTCTCCCCTACCTCACTGATGGAAACCCAGCACAGTTTTTCTACGAGTGGATAGACAGGGGGACTCCGATCGCAATCGTGAAGGAATAGCCTTGTTGGAAGACTCCCAATTCCTCATTTTGGGTATCTACCTCTTGATTCCTTCCTCGATGAAGGACCACATCAAATCCGGGTAGAATCGATGCCCACCCTGCCCCCACCGCAGGTCGAAATGATCCGCTGCACCAGCCGCTGTGAAAATCGTCTCAACGAGTCCAGCATTGGCCTCAACCGCCGCTACGCTATGCAGGCCATCCTTGACTCCATGAACTAGGAGAAGTCTGCGGGGAACTACAAGCCCACCCAGATCTGACCAGTCCCCCCAGTTCCTGATGCCAGGAACCATGCAGCAGTCACAATGGAAAATAAATCCCTCCTGACTCACCACTGAGGTGAACGAACAGCTAGGAATCGCAACGCTGACTCTTTCATCAACAGCAGCCGTGTAGGCAGTCACAACCCCACCTCCGGAATTACCACTCATGACGATTCGGGTCTTGTCCACCGCAGGGTGGGATTCAGCCCAGTTCAGCAGGCACTGCATATCCCAGACTCTCTCGCCAACAGGAGTTCTACCAGCAACGAGGCAATGCATGAGATGGGCTCTGCAAGGCCGGCCCCCGTGGCGCCCCTTAAGATCCTGCACCAATACCTCATCAGCCAAACCCCGAGTTGCAGGCGCGAGAGCCACAAACCCTCTCCGTGCTGCCAAATCAGCGATATTACCCTGCCTTGCCAGAATCTTTTCTCGATGGGCATCATCGCGATAGACCCCAGCGTAGGAATGCAACCCGAGGCTATCATGGCCGTGCGGGCATAGAAACAAAGGGAAACGCTTTTTACTATCTCCCGACTTGGGAACCAGCAGATAAAAGGGAACTGTAACTCCGGGTTCCGTTTCAATTTTGCAGAGACTACGAAGATAGACTCCATCAACTTCTGTCACTTTTCCCTCGGTGATAAGGGGTCGGAAGGAAGCCAACTCCCGGCGAATACGTTCGAGGCCTATCAACTTCATCAGTGCAGGCCGGGCTTCCTTTTGCCATTCCCCGATTGCTCGACCTCCCTTGAATGCATGACCCTGCTCACCTCGCTGGATCCGCTTTAAATACTGCCGAGTCTCCTCGGGATATTCAACAAAGGGACGATTCTCCTGGCCGATTGCAAAGAGACATCCGACCAGCAGTCCCACGCACAATGGCACTTTCATTGTCTTACTCCAACAGGGCAACAAACTACTGACAAGAGCAACCAACCGAAGAGTCACCTCAGCTCTGCGTAGAGGCTCTCTATCCACGCGATGGCGGCGAGAGGAATGATCTCGTGCCCACCATCAAAGATAGTGACCGTAGCGGTCGCGGAAGAACGATGAAAAATTGGCTGCTTACCACCAAAGCTTGGATCAGGAGCAGCTCCCTCAAGCAAATCGGGCAGCCGTGCTTCCTGAGTCATGAATGCGATCTCTTTCATTCCGATCCGATCCTTCACGTCCGCAACCTCATTAAACGCCAGCAATGAATGACTGATTGGAACGCTACCACNGTGCCCATCAGTGATACCCGTCGCAATCTGCAGGCTTACCCGCCCTTTCGCATTTTTCAGATAATGCACCGGTGACCTCTTCCGATACTCTGCATCTACAGCTCGACTGTCTCCTGGCTTCCCCCCGCAGGAATTTACAATATCCCTCCAGTAGCGACGACCACTCCTGAGGTTATCATAATACCACGCTTTCAAGTCTGAAATAGGGGCCCAGGCAGAAATGCCAGCAAACAATTCCGGATGCCTGCCCGCCATCACCAGGCAGTGGTAGCCCCCTCCGGAGGTGCCCACCAGAAATACCGCATCATGTTGAATGCTGGTAGCCTTCTTTGCGTATTCTACCGCACTCACAATATCTCCCACCACGAGATCTGAGCCAGTGGCTTCCGGTCGTCTTGCTGGGCCCCGGAAGTCGGGATGGATATACGCCCACCCTTTCTTTATACACCATTCGCGAACAGGCTTGTGGTGCTCCTGCCTGAAATCACCTGACCAGGTATGCAAAGCGACCACGAGGGGAGCTGGCTCTTCAGCCTTTGGATCATAAAACATCGCTGACTGCATGGAGTCATCAGCCTTACTGCGGTAGGAAACCTCTCCGAAATTCTCACCTAGCGCCTGAGGAGACCCCACCAGAAATCCTATCACCAATACATTCTTCCACCCGAAATGAGCTCCAGATATGGTCATGTCTTCATGCTGGTCACTCACCCGGTCTCCCGTCAATGACCTACTATTGATATGCGATCACTTCCCTTGAGAACGCCTCTCGACAACAGTGCAACGACTTCTAAAATGGCACCATGAAAAATATTCTAGTGATCACCATATCCATTGCCGCCCTGACTCAGGCTAGTTTCGGCAATCTGAAAATACCACGGTCCGTGTTCAAGATGACGGACTTGGAAGCGGCAAAGACCAAGGCCATAGAAAACGAGAAACCGCTCATCTTTGTCTATACCGACCCGGGCACTACCTGAGGACCCTGTCTGGCCGCCAGTTCGGAGGCCTTTAAGTCATTTCGAAGTGTCGGGGTCGTAGTCTTTGCTGATACTCGCAAGGACTCCGGCGCATTACCTCCTGGTGCCAACCAAGTCCGGGCGCAGGGAGGAAATACAATTCCAATGGTCTTAGTTACCACTTCTGATGGCCAGAGGGGTATTGACGCCATTCCTTATGCGAGACTGAAAAGTGAGATGTCCAAGTCCGTCCGGGCACTNCGGAGCACTCTCGCCGGCACCGACGTTGTGGGCGGTGGTAGCTCCCTCGCAAAGACCCCCTCGGGCGGAGATTCGGAAGCTNAGCCAAAGCTCTCGGAAATTCCTGATTTCAAGCACTGGACCACTACCGCCGGTAAGACATTCGAGGCGGCGGCCACCAAAATCGAAAATGGCAGAGTACTTTTTCTCCTCCCTAACGGGAAAAGCCTTTGGGGTGAAATTTCGAAGCTCTCCAAGAAGAGCCAGGAACATCTGCCTGCCAACTAGGGAAATATCTTCCCAGGGTTGTGCTTTCGAAGCGTCTCTCTCAACAAGGGGGGAGACGCAACTTCTGGTAGCGGCAAAAACCGTCTTGAGTAACCATTGAAATCCGGGACTTACCCAGATTTTCCAAACCAGTTCTTTCGCTGGCCCCCATGCATGAAAAGCTTTCCATCAGTGGTGGCAATCATGAGTGCGGTCATCGCATTTCCTATCGGACCCAGGCCAAGATACTGATCTCCACCTATGTTCCGCTTACCTCCAAAGTAGGCTGCTGAGCCAGTAGCATTACGACTCAACTCAAGATAGGGCATCCATTCTTCCATCACCTTGCGATGAGCCTTGGGTTTAACGCTCTTCAGGCCCGCAAATCCATAAATCAGTCCGATTGAGGACATCGCATGGGCGTGCCTCATCCGCCCATGGTGAGTTGCGAGAGCCTCTGCCAACTGCTGGGCCATTCCTTCTTTGGCCCCAGTGATTGCGAGCGCAGCCGCCATCGCTCCAGTACGAGCGGCAATATCTGGGCTTCGAGGAGCCTTGGCGGAATAGCCTAAAGCCCCTGTCCTCTGATCCAGCGAGGCTTCCACCTCCCGGTATGAGCGGCTCCATGCGATCTCATTTCTCGCATGGCCACATTTTTCTGCCAGCGCCCATGCGAGGTGGGCCTGAGAATTGATGATCACCAGTCCTCCACCATTATAGGGGATATCAAAGTGGTGCCCCATTTTCCCATTCTTCGTCACTCTGGCCGCAAGAAGGTCACAATTTGCCTGAAGGGCCTTGAAGAAAGACGCGTCACCCGTAGCAAGTTGATACTCTGCCATGAGGATTGCACTACTAGCTGCCTGCCAGTTCTTGGGGCCAACCCGTGGATTTTTCGGATCGATGGATGCAGTACTTTTCGTATTGATAAAGTGAATTGCGGCCTTGATTGCCGGCAAGTAGCGCAAATCATCGGCAGCAAGAAGCGCCATTCCACAGAAGGCTGACGTATAAACATCGGCATCACCTCCCACACCGGGCTGCCATCGCCCATTTTCCTGCTGCGTCGCAAGAAGATGTGTGGCTATTCCATCCAATAACTTTCCGGGCTTCAGCCTTCCTCCTGGGAGACGCATTCTCAGGGAAAGACGCTTTTCCCCACGCCGAACTTCGACTTCAAGATCGTGCGGCACTGTGGCGCGAGCAGCAAAATAAGCACGCGCCAGCTCTGTCTGAGGACCAGCCAGACCCGTTTCAGTGGCCTTCGAAAATAACGACGGCGAGCGCCCTTGTAGAGAGACGAGACGATCTCCTGCCTCCAGGCCCGCTTTCTCTGCTACCCCACCTTCACCAACATCCACAATGAGAATCTCACTCTCCCCGTCAATAAGGCGCCCTGTCGCAGAAATCACCCCGAGCGGAAAATCATGATGGTCGCCTTTCTTACTATTTTCCAGTTTCGGGTAGTAAAGTGGATATTCGGGATCTCCCACGCAATCCGTTGCGGGAAAAAGCGCCAAGAGCACCAGTAGCCGTGATTTCATGGAAACGCGGGCCAGCTCAGCCAACCTTGAACTCCTCAACATCTCGCAGAAAATAAATCAGTCCTTCTTTGCCTTCGAGTGAGCCCAAGCAGGCACCGATCCATCCCCGGTTTTCTCTCCGCCGAGAACCCAGCTCAGGTTGAAACGTGCTAAAGTGGATCCCCCTTGGGGCCCGCCCTCGAAGTGAAGGAGCACCAAGCCTTCAGTACTCGTCCCGGGACGTCCGGAAGTCATCGCTGAGTAGGCAAAAGATCCTTTGAAAACTAGCCGCTTCAGAGGCCAGGTCTTGCCGCCATCAAAGCTCGTCCAGACCGTTCCAAGCCGTCGCCCACCGGGGCTGTCACAGTTGCTGTAGAGAAGGACGTCACGGCCTTTCACGTTGAGTCTGGTCAACCCTGCCATGCATCCATAATTCGTGTTTTGCGGACCGTCGGGTAGAACGCTGCAAAACGTCAGATTCTTCCATGTCTTTCCGCCATCCGCGCTGGTCGCCGTCCAGCGCCGTCGAGGATCTGCCCCCTCCTGAGCCCAGTGCCGTCGAGAATTATAATAAACGGTGCCATCACTTAGCTCTGCGATGGTGGCCTCTCCCGTTCCATTGGCAGGAAACGGGTCACTAGTCTCCCACGTTTTTCCCCCGTCATCGCTGTAAATCGCATTGGTGTAGTGCTCAGGCCACTTCTCACGCGCGTTTGCTCCGGCATACCAGCGCGAAGGCCTGATGATTCGTCCCGCATGCTTCCCATGTCGAAGGGTAATTCCATGATCATTCATATGCATCGAGGGCTGGTTCCCTTTCACATCTGGTTTGATTACCACCTCTACCTTCGTCCAGCTCTTCCCGTGATCCATACTCTTAAAAACATGGATTGGCGCGGGGGGATGACGTTCCTCCACAAATGCAAAAATAGCTCCAGTGTTCTCATCAACGGTAAGACCTCCACACTGAAATCCCGGCTTCGAAATCACGATCTCCTCTCCCCAGGTCCTGCCCCCATCTTTGCTTAGACGAGCCTTCACACTGCTGGTTCCAAAGGTAGCCACCACCGTGCCATCAACCCCCACCACGATATTGGGGAAACGTTCCCCCCGAAACACCTGTGTCAGCTCCATCGTGGGTTCACCAAGGTGAGCATCGAGATCACCCTCAGCAGGTAGACCTGAAGCAGTGGCTTCCTCTTTAGACAGCCCCCCACTGATGAGCGTCCAACCGCAAAGAGCGGCAACAATCAGACCGCGAACCATCTTTTTAAAGGTGTGTGTATGCATGATAGCTTGGTAGGTTGACAAGGAGCATGATCCCATTTGCAGTGATCATCTTCTCCCATCAATGAAGGCCCTACCACCCGCCCCCCGCACAGGCAAGCGGAAGAAACTCACATCTCCGGGTGCTCTGGCGACAATGACACTCTTTCTTGGAGGAGCCTTCACCCCTGTTCTGGCAGACAAACCCTTCCAACCTCCGCCGTTCAAGGTCAGAGATGGATTTGAAGTCACCCTCGCAGCCGCCCCTCCACTCCTGAAATATCCCATGATGGCCTGCCTTGATGACAAGGGGCACCTCTATGTAGCTGAGAGTGATGGCCGCAATCTCACCACTCGCAAGGAAATCGAAAGAGAGCTTCCCCGTTTCATTCGCCGCCTCACTGACACCAACGGAGATGGCGTTTACGACGAGAGTACCATTTTTGCCGATAAGATGACCATGCCCGAGGGTGGTCTCTGGCACAATGGAGCTCTCTACATAGTCTCCGCCCCGTATCTCTGGCGACTGGAAGATACCAACGATGACGGGGTGGCCGATAAGCGTGAAAAAATTATCGGCAAGATGGAATTCGACGGTCGTGCAAATCAACATGGTCCTTACCTTGGTCCAAATGGACGACTTTACTTTAGCGGTGGACACTTCGGCTACCAGTTCACCGGAACCGACGGCAGCAAAACCGGGAAGAGCAGGGCCGGCGGAATCTTCTCCTGTCTTCCGGACGGAAGCGATGTTCGAATTGACGGACAGGGACCTATCAACCCGGTAGATGTCGTCTTCACCAGCAGCGGAGAGGTTCTTTCTACTGCGGCCATCTACGATAGCTTTGGAGGACAGCGCCATGACGCCCTGATCCACTGGTTTCCCCGAGGGCTTACCCAGAGACTCTATGGCGAACCCTTGCTACCCCGGACTGGGCACCGCGTACCCGCGATCATCCGCTGGGGACAGGTTGCCCCCGCCGGGATGATGCGTTACCGGGGAACTCACCTTGGGGACAACTACCGAGACACTCTCTTTGCCTGTCACTTCAATTCAAGCGAGGTACGGCATATCGAACTCAACCCGGATGGAGCTACCTTCACCGCGAAAGACACTGCATTTCTCTCCTCTATCAGCCGGGACTTTCACCCTGCTGACATTCTGGAAGATGCCGACGGAAGCCTGCTCCTTCTCGACACGGGGGGCTGGCTAAGCTGGGGGTGTCCCCATTCAAAAGCCGCCAAACCTGAAATTCTCGGAGCCATTTATAGGATCTGCAGGACTGGCGCGACCTCGTCCCCTGACCCTCGGGGAATGATGATTCCTTGGACTCAACGGAAACCTGGCTCTCTTGCGCAATTACTGGGAGATCCCCGTCCCGCTGTGCGTGACCGGGCCCGATCGAAGCTGATCGCCATGGGTCCAAAGTCGTTCGAGGCTCTTGCCCAGCTTCGTCTTTCATCTGTCACAAGGGAGATCTCCATTCGTCGGAGAGCTGTCTTCGCCCTGGCGCAAATCAAGCACCCTGACGTTGCAAAGGAGCTTCGCTCTTCTTTGCAGGATCCTGCAATCGAAGTGCGCCGGGCCGCGGCCCGCTCTCTTGGTGAACTCCGAACTGACGATGCCATTCCAGAACTCGCTATGACACTGCAAGACGAGGACCCACTCCTTCGTCGCCTTGCTGCAACCGCCTTGGGACGGATTGGCAACCCCAGAACCATTGCCCCTCTTTTTCTTTCCCTGCAGGCCGATTCTCAACCCGCATTTCAACATGCCGTCCGCCTGGCCCTGATAGAGATCGGCGACGCCAATGGATGCCGCCCGTGGCTCAAGAATCCAACTCCTCACTACCAGGCCACCGCACTGCGCGTCATGGAGCAGATTAATGCAACGTCACTCAGACTTGAGGACGTAGTTCCCTTTCTGCGCTCGGCTATTCCTCTGCTTCGTAACGAGGCTAGAAGAATCGTGGCGGCACGGAGAGATTGGAAGGAACCTGTCTTTGATCTCTTTCGCGAAATTCTTTCTGTTGAGAAACAGGACCCCTCCTTATCACAGTTGACAGAGGAAATCATGATGGGGTTTTCTTCCGATGAGGAGTTCCACAAGATGCTCGCTCGACTTCTTACTGATCCATCGGCTACCGAGTCTTCCAAGCATCTCCTTCTCTCCTGTCTGAGCTATCTTGAAGAGCTTCCTGCCATAACTACCTCAGCCGTTGGCTCTCTACTAAAGAGCCCCTCCCGCATGCTCCGTGCGGAAGCCATCCGAATCATCGTCAATTCAAACTCATCTTCCCAGTTTCTTGGAAAGCTGAAATCAATAGCAACCGACCCTGAAGAAGAGCCCCTCATCCGTGCTGCCTCTCTGGAGGGTATCGCAGGACACTCTAAAAAACTTTCAGAGACGCTTTTCGCAGTATCGGAAGCGTTTCTTCGTCACTCCTCCAGTAAACCGGAAGTAAAGCGGCAGACAGCTCGAGCTCTAAGCCATGTTGAACTGACCAGAGAGAACCAACATCAGGGTAAGACCCTGGCGCGTCTCATTGCCAGCGCCACACCCCTTCACCTTAACCTCCTGCTCGAACCCTTCCATAGACTCGATCCCGCCGCATGGCCTCGAGAAGAAATCGAGAGCATTGGCTCAACCCTCGCCAGAGCACTCGGAAAAAGCCCCGGTCGCAGGAGTCTGAGAGAGGCCGAACTCGCTTCCCTTTCCAAAAAATTCACTGAGAATTCTTCCAACGCTTATCATGCCTTTCAGGCCCTGATCCATGACGGGACTCAGAAATCCGAAAAGCGCGAGCAACGTCTGTCCCAGCTTCTTGATATGGCAAAAGAGGGTAACGCCTCACGTGGGCGCGTCCTGTTTCACGCCAGCCGGTCAACCTGCTCTCTTTGTCACCGCGTTGATAACCAAGGCGGCACTCTCGGACCAAACCTGAGTAAAATCGGAGCTATCCGAAGCACTAAGGATCTTCTTGAGGCCATCTTATTTCCCAGTGCGACCGTCGTCAACGGCTTCGAATCCTACCTCCTTACAGATTCCACAGGCAAAGCTCATACGGGACTTATTCATCGCGAGACTACTGACGCCGTCTATCTCCGGCAGATCAACCAGCAGATCATCCGGATTCCGCGTGAGGAGCTAAAGACCCTTCTTCGCTCTCCAGTTTCCCTCATGCCTGCTGGTCTCGAGGGAATCCTCAGCGACCAGGATCTCGTCGATCTGGCAGCCTATCTTCAGGTCTGCAGATAGCAGTAAATCCTCTTCTAATACCTTCCCGATATCCTGATATAGGTCAGTCGAGAATCCACATCCCAAGCCAGGGAGTCGCAAACCTAAAAAGAAGAAGATCTGAGGCAAGAGCCAGGACATAGACAGAGAGGCACAGCCCTATTCTTCGACTTATGAATCCGAAGCAGATCACCAATGGACCCATCGCGAAACTTAACATCATCAGGATCACGCTGATCCCGTGGGGAACGCCTCCCAGAAACGACTTGGGATCGTGAGCTCCGATTGTATTAGCCCACTCTCCCAGCGAGAAGCTGACGGCAGCGTAGAAGAGCAGAATGAAGACATAGTGGAACAATGGGGTGCAGCAGAGCAGGATTATCAGCCACCGGGCCCGGAACCCTTCATCCGGCCTGTGAGCAATCATAAGTTTCATCTTTCAATGCAATACAGCATTGAAAGGGACCGGGCGTAAATCTTTCCTTGAATCGGCGCAAGGCAGGCACGGAAAATTTCATCAACCTCTGCCCCGAGGTCGTTGATTCCAAGCACATCGAAGTGCTTGCCAGGCTTGAGAACCACGGTTTTTCCTCCATAGACTGACTGGATCAGAATATGGCCAGCAGCAACAATGGGGGCGGGTGCATACTCCCCTTTTAGCCCGAGATTCTGCTGCCAGTGAATTTTCCCGCTGCCCGTATCGTAGCAAGTCGCTAATCCCGACATCGAAACGACTACAAGGAAATCTCCTACAACCGCAGGAGAAGGCAGATCGCGCCCCCCCCGGCGGGGCGCATGCCACGCCATGCGCGAATTCGTCACATCCCCCGACCCGCCGGGTTTCACCGCATAGGCATCTCCTGGCTTACCATTGACGACGTAGAGAAGACCGTTTGAAAAAGCAGGAACTGGTGAACCCCTGCCATTAAAGCCTTCACAGAACCATAACTCTCGCCCCTTGGCGGGATCATAAGCCCTGACTCCGAACTCCCCGTTAAGAACAAGCTCCTTCTTTGTGCCCACCTCGATCAACACAGGCGTACTCCAACCTCCACGCGGTTTGTTGTTACGAACGGTTTTCCATAATACTTCGCCACTACTCAGATCAAGCGCCACCAGGGAAGACGCTCCCTCCGCATCACAATTCTGAATCACCATGTTATCAACGATAACCGGCGAAGCTGCGACCCCCCAAGGACCTGGAAAAGCACCAAGCTCCCTCGACCAGATCTTTTCCCCATTGAGGCTATAGCAATGCAGGCCAGCTGGCCCAAAAAAAGCGACTACTCTTTCTCCGTCAGTAGCACAGGTCGGAGTCGCGTAACTATTCATTCGGTGGGGTCTCTCAGGAGAGGAGCACGTAATGGTCCTGCTCCAGAGCAACTTTCCATTCCGGCTGTCCAAGCAGTAGAGATAGCGTTCACGACCATTATCGGAACCTCCCGTCAGAAAGATCTTGTCGCCCCAGTTGACCGGCGAGGACTGCCCCTTGCCCTTCAATGGAACCTTCCACGCCACTGAATCGGAAGACCACTTCAGAGGGGTATCCTCAGCAAGAGAATGCCCCATGCCGTGCGGTCCCCTGAACTGAGACCAGTTTTCCTCCGAATATGAAGAGAGGATCAGAGCGGCATAGATCAGGACGAACAGGTTACCAGAGGACCAGGGATTATTTCTCATCGGAAGCAAGTGCAGCGTAAGCCCAGATCCTCGCGAGCCTTCGCTGCAGATAAAGCCTAAACGACCGAATTCCTGCCAGGCTAACTGCTCCGCTCAAGCATCTGGTCCTTAGGCGGCTTGCACTCAACACAAAACAGCCCTTCAAACTTTCACCCAGCAGCCGCTTTTTACCGACTTCGCCGCCGCGTCGGTAAACTTCTGCGCTATCCACCCGTCCTCAAGGTCAGGATGACTTCCTGTTTGCGCCTCTCCCCGAACGATTGGAGCCAGCGAGGGGAACACCCATTTATCAAACCGATTCCCAAATCCTTTATCCGGCACCTTCTCAAGGATGCGTTTTTTCTGATCGGGAGAAACCAAAACCACCTCTCCGGACCAGCGATCCACGCTAAGAGAAGCTGACGTGCCATGCAATTCAAGTTCCGGCGCAAGGTGCTTTCGGAGGAAAGTCGCATGAGAAAGAAGGTAACTCCCCACGGCTCCATTGGCATACCGGCAAGAAAGGCTGGCATAATCAACCGTACCACCCTGCCGGGTATTAACTTCCTCAGATATCTCTCCCGCTCTCCACTCCAGTGCCTCTTCCAGATTGATCGCTCCAAGATCAGCCTTGGAAGGCGTCAAAGTCTCACCATGGGCAAGCACACTGTCCGCTTCCGTTCCAATTATCCAGCGCACGACATCATAGGCATGCGATCCCACATCAGCGATTGTCCCGGCAGATGACAGCCCCGGGTCATCTCTCCACGTAAGCGGCATGGCGGCAGGCCGGGGATTCTGCCAACGGAATATGGTTGAAACAATTTCCCCTAACTCCCCGGACCCGACAATATCCCTTGCGATCTCAAAAACACCTACCATGCGGGTCCAGAACGGGACAAAGTGAGCGAGCGTGGGTTGAGCGTCACGGTAAAGCACCCACATCTCCTCTGCTTCAGCTGCATTCATCCCCACTGGCTTCTCACATAGGAGATGCTTCCCCTGCGCCGCGCAGGCCACGACCGCTTCGTGATGGAGAGCATCCGGGGTACTAACAATAACAAGATTTATGTCTGGATGCTCCACCACCTCTCTCCAGTTCTGAGTCGAAAGCTGAGCCCGATCCTCACATGCCGCTCTGTCCAGAAGGTCCTGCCGCCGGGCACAGACCGCCACGATATCGGCCTCCTTGCACTCCCTGATCTCTGCTCTGTAAGGAGCTCCTATAAAACCAGTCGCTCCCAGGACGCCCACTTTGAAGAGAGTATCTTCCATGACCATGCCCTTAGCGGAACCAGCCCTTTCGGTCGACCCCCGATTGTATCCTTGCGATCTGGACGGAGGGATTTCTACTAGGCCTGATCAACCGCACGCTCGACCTGCTGCCTGAGCTCCAAAAGCCATGCTCAAGATTCAAGTTAACCTCACCCTCCCGCGACGAGCACTCTATCTCGAGGCATTAGCCCGTATGCACGGGGTCAGAGCTGTCGAAACAAACGCCGATGCGCTTGTGACTGACACAATCCCTGACCGGACTCTTCCCTGCCTCCTTGATCATCCACACAAAGTGAGCTGCGACCAGCTGCGCGAGCTACAAGGTGCATCCACGATGCCTGCACACCCATGGCGCTATGCCCCAAATATCGTGCCACTGCAGGAGAGTCGTTTGCGTGGGCAGCTGGGGGAACCCGGCCTCCTCCGGATTCATCACTGGCTGGCCGCCGAATCTTGTCCTTCTTCTCTGGCTTTCCATCAGGTTGATCTTTCCCATTGGTTTTTCTCCAGGCGTCCAACGTCACGCTACACCATTTCCGGTCCAGACTATCTGCAAATACATCTCGGATATCCAGATTCCGGGATGAGCCTCATCGACATCGCAACCAACCGTAATGGAAGTAATGATTACTACTCCATGCATGTAATCGGATCTCATGGTGCAGGTTACGCTGATGACCATGCGAACGGCCATCTCCTCCTTAACGAGAATGGCATGCACGCTCTCATCCCACCCGCTAACGAAGTAGTGACCCTCCGGAACATGCTTGAAGAATTCGTGAATGGCATCAGGGAGAACCGGTCATGGAATGTAAGCCCGGAGGACACCCTCAACGCCCTCAGAACTGTAACCGGAGAAACTGATGCCTGATCGCATTTACCGCGCCTTAGCCCTGAGTGTTGTCAAGCATGACTACCTGCCCAACGCAGTGGCAGCTCATCCCCGCTTCCGACTTGTGGCCGTTGCCGATGACTCAGATCGCCCACAGTGGACCCATGATCGCAACCAGATTTTTGCAGATACACATAGCGTCCCTTACCACCGTGATGTGGAGGCGGCTCTTGCAGATTGCGACCTTGTCGTTGTCAGCCCTGAGGCCGAACGTCACTGCGACCTGGCCATCCGGGCTGCGCGAGCAGGAAAGCATATCGTAGTAGACAAACCGCTCTCCCCCAGCCTGAAAGACTGTGATGAACTCGTTGCCGCAGTTTCAAAACATCGCGTCAAGTGCCTCGTTTGGAATCGGAATTTTCTTCCTGCGCTGGTGGCGGCGCGCCACAACCTGAACAGGGGGGAGATTGGAGAACTACAGGCTATTCATTGCGACTTCTACTTTTCCAAGGATGCAGGTCCTCCCAAGGGATCACAGCCCCCGGACGCACCCCCAATCAACTGGATGGAACGGCAACTGGAGGCTCATGCCGATGGTTCGGACGGGGGGGTGGGCACAATGCCTTTAGGAGAACTGCAGATTGAAGGCATTTACCCCCTTGCGTATATTCGCATGCTCGCAAACTCCAGTGTGAAGCGGGTTTTTGCCCGAACCTCTTCCCATTTCCACCAAGCCAACGTTGACAATGATGTCGATGACCTTGCGACGGTCTCCCTTGAGATGGACAACGGCTGTGTTGGATCACTTTCACTTGGTCGAATCGGCGCAGCATCCCATCCCGATATCGGAGAAATCAAGCTGCACCTCCTCGGCAGCAAGGGGTCTCTCGTTATCAGCGAGGCACGTCCCGAAGTCGCGGTATATTGCCGGAACCAACCTCCTACTGAATTCAAACACCAGCGCATTGCAGACGAAAATAATTACCTGCTCATGCAGAACTTTGTCGAAGCTATGGACCTTGACTGCGAGCCCATTCTAAATGCTGCCGGAGCCCGGGATATCGCGGCTACTGTACATGCAGCTCTTGAGAGCGCCCACTCCGGAAACCCAGTAGAACCCATAAGATGAATCCTAGCGAACTGCGAAAAATTCTGCATGAAAGAGACCGCATTGTCCTCGGCACATGCGTTGTCTCACCATCGACCAAGTGGCCCGGCTTGATTGCGGCCTGCGGACTAGATTTTGTTTTTATTGATACCGAGCATATCGCTCTTAATAGAGAAACAGTCTCATGGATGTGCCGCACCTACACCTCGATGGGCCTTCCTCCGCTCGTTCGGATCCCTACCCAGAACCCGGATGATGCAACCGTTGTTCTCGACGATGGTGCCGCGGGTGTAATTATTCCGTACGTGGAGCAACCTGAAGTTGTCCGCTCCATGGTAGGAGCCAGCAAAATGCGACCTCTCAAGGGAGAGCGGGCACGCAAGGCACTCGAGGGAGAAGACCTCGAATCTGAGCTGCAGATATACATCGAAAACCACAACGACAGCCACATCCTCATTACAAACATTGAAAGTGTCCCTGCGATGGAGAACCTCGATATGATTCTTGCAGAGAAGGGGCTCGACTGCGTTCTCATTGGCCCACACGACCTTTCCACGAGCCTCGGTGTGCCAGAGCAATATGATCACCCAAGTTTTCTGGAGGCCTGCGCCTTTATCCTAGGCAAAGCCCGTGCGGCAGGAATCGGGGCAGGAATCCATCACTGGCTACCCCCTCAAAAACAAATGCAATTCATCGAGATGGGTGCCAATCTGTTGATTCATAAGGCTGACGCAATTTTCGTTTCCGAGGGACTCCGGAATGAAGTTGCACAACTTCGAGACCTTCTCGGACAGGAATCTCACTCCTCCCTGACCGGGGACGTCACAATCTGAATCCTTCCAGTTAATTCAACGCCAGACCCGCAGGCGGGCAAAAAGCCGAACTTCTTCTGTAGTAGGAGTATCAGACCGCCAAGTCTCGATGAGAAGCCCATCATCATTTCCAGTCGGATTCTGACGAAGGAGAGATGCACCTTCGACCCAAGTGATCAGGTCAGAGGAAAACTCTACAACATAGTTTATCTGATCGGCAGCGATCTCCCGGGCAAAAGTCAGAGTCAGGAAATTCTGATTTTCTCCTCCACTCTCGACAGGATGGGCGTCTGCAACAGGCAGCAGGTGCTGCGAGCCGACATTCGGATCTCCCCCAAGGAAAAACTCTACCAAAGATACGATCCCATCACCATCATCATCACCCAGATCATCGGTGATATTATATTGCTCTCTCCAGGAGTCATAATCGATATCATCATCAGCGCCAGGACTACCTGCAGAATACCGGCTGATCCTCCAACTTGCCGGATCATTGTGATCAGGCGACAGCGCTTCATTTACTCCCCGCAGAACCAGACTGAAATCTCCATCCGCAGCAGGAGGCCACGGCAGTGTATCTGAATAAGGGTCGATATCATGGATTGCACTGCCCGCGCCAAAGGACAGCTTCAACCTCTCTCCACTATTACGCAGGTTATCATCGGCATACTCACCGGCCACAGGAAGAAGAGGTCCATAGCGGGCCTCAAAAGCGGTCTGATTCTTTACCACCAGAACGTAGCCGCCTGGCTCAATAGTCTCAATTGCACTCCCTCCAAAGTCGAAATCAATTCCCTTGGTAAAACGTATGTTCCTCAAATCGATGGTAGTATCCCCGGCATTCTTCAGCTCAACGAACTCGAAATCATCTCTATTCGTGGACACCAAACGCTCCTCTCCGACTGGCTCGGGGGGATGATACATGAACTCTGATATTCGCAGATCCCGGTAACTGGAAAGATCAGGGTCGTTAACAAGAAACTCTACTGGCTCTGACCAGTGGCTCCACCTCCCTGCTACATCCTTCATCCTCACCCGCACGCGATAGGTCCGACCTACCTCTACTGCCACCGGTGGGAACTGATAGGAACGCGCGAAAGCATTCAGCTCACCAGACTCGAAACTTCCCGTTATCTCATAGATATTTGGCTCACCGGGGTGATAGTTTTCGACCTCCGGATTATGGACCTCCGCAAGCCTCCACTCCATCCCGGCAAAACGGGAACGGCTGGGACTCACGAAATTACTACTGGTAAAAGTTAATCCATCGGAGGGATAACCCTGTGGACCCGAATAAATAAGCGAAGGAGTTTCAGGAACACGACTCTCGTCCCTGAGAAGGGTCTGGGTCATCCACCTTCCGCGTGAACTGATCCAATCTTTCACGATACCCACCATCCCCTGGAAATCTCCCGTGGGCGAGATATCATAATAACGGTCTCTGTGATTTAGACGTGGATTATTATCCCACATGCGACGATCGGCATCCACAAGAGACGGTTGCCCGGGAGTGTAAACAAATCTGATCGTTTCATCCACAAGCTTGTCGCCCTCATCCCGGTTGAACAATAAATCGAGGACCTCACGGACACGGTTCTGGTAATCCGTATTGAAAGCCGGATTCTCGGCAACTTTTGTTTTAAAGTCATGATTGCCGTTGCCATACATGTTGTTGGCAAAGGTAAGATCAAGGTCCCACGGAAGAACCTCGAATTTCCCCGATTCTGGGTTGTGGTAGTAATAGTAGTTTTTGCCGTAGGCAATATCGTAGTGATGGATGGATTCCACCACCGTGCGATAACTGAGGTACTTCTCGATATTGAGGTTCGAACGCCACCACTGCTCACTGGGACTGCGCCCACGATAACCGCTGATAAAGGAGGAGACATCGGAACGATTAGTCACCTGGGTGGGGCCCTGATTATTGGATGCTCCCGAATGCCCCTCGATCTTGTAGAGATTTCCGTCAGGCAGCCCATGCTCCTCAAGAAACTGGCCGTCCATCTGTTCGATCACGAGATAGAGTCCGTAATAGTCACTTCCATACTGGGAACGCGCTGGCCGGGATTCATCGATCACGTAGAACTGCGCGTGGTGCGTTTTGCAGGCCTCTACGCCACACAGTTCAAACAGACGGAATCCCACTCCCTCGAAAAGGCCTTGCTCACCCCGATGCTGGTAGTTGACCTGCTGGACGATTGAGGAAAAATTCATCTTACTCCACTCCGTCCCGTATTTGCGGCCATATTCATCCCGGGCCTTGAAGCGATGACCCCGGTTGAAATCAAACTTCCAGAAGTTCTTTCCGTATTGGAACCGGTGCACTCCCCCCCGAGGCCGGTAGCGAATATGATCATAGACCTTTCCGTCATAAATCAGGGTGCCCGGCCAGAGATACTCCGATCCTCCATAACCGCCAAACTGCGAGTCATCCACCCAGCTTGATTTACTCAGCAGGAAGTAAGTCGGAATACTCGACATCAACTCACCCGAAAAGGTCACCGGGGCACCCCCTTCACGAATCGCCCCCTGCCAGTTTGGTGTTCCGTTGTAGACAAAGTAGGCGAAATTGGTCTGAGGGTCGTCTTCGTAGGGCAAGAGGACAGCATTTCCATTGTGGTCCTCGACGGTAATCCGGTAGCGGACAAGGTAGCGATTGCGGTTGATGTTAGCTGGAATAGCAACGGCATAGATTTCGTCACCGGCCTCCTCGTCGCCGGTCTGTCCATCGTCTCTCATTTCAAGATCAACCCAACCTCGGTCAAATGCCGGGTCCAGGTTGGCACTACCATTCTGGTCATATTTCAGGAATCGGCTGAAGTAAGCTCCCGGCCTCACAACTTGATAGGAAAGAACTACAGAAGCCACCCCATCAGGATCCGTCACATGCGCAGTAACAACAACGGGATCGTTGGCCCGGGGCTCAACCGGAACGTGGGACACCTGACGAACTTGAGGAGGAGCCTCCTCGGAATATACGATATTGCGAACACCGGGGGTTGGGCGACCCGACCTCCAACTCCCTCCCAGATCTGTCTGCAATTCCGGATGCATCAGCTGAATTGATGGACTCACTCCATTAACCAGATCTCCCACTGTGGGCCACGGAAACCCTAACTGGTAATCTACTGTGCTTACCACCGTGCCATCGGGATCACGCAGATTCAGCGTCTCTCCACTATTGCGAAGTCTCCCACTCCAGGGGCCCAGTGCTTCATTACGCCGAAATTTTCTCGCGACCGTAGCCGGATCCTGAGCCACAATAATATAAGCCCCACTCTCAATGCGACTGGCTGGCGGAAAGAGGAAGTCTACACCACCCGAAATCTTCCATCCCTCAAGATTGATCGCCGCTTCAGTGGGGTTATATATTTCGATAAACTCGGCGAACTCCGTCTTGTCTGCCTCGTCATAGTGTATTTCGTTGATGATCGGAGATACCACCTCCGCCTGTGCACGAACACTCCAGGTTACACACGAAAGACCAGCGAGGAAGACTAGATAATAGGCGAAACGCATGGGACATCAGAGACAGGAAATAGAACGGTTGACGACCCTGCCGTCAAAACAAACCAATAAACTCCGTCAAAAGGAGACATCCTCAATGACACTTTTAGCTTCTGGAATATGGTTTTCGGGTCTACACCAATGAGCCTGACAATCCTTCGATTTGGGCCACTCTCTGTTTGACACGATCCTCAGCTGAAATGATGCAACGCGCGATCATCCCCATTTANTCGCGCACCTTGGGAGTAGCTTTGTGCAGTCTGACAATCTTTCTGTCTTCCTGTAATGAAGACAATCTTGGCGATGAACACCCNCCCCCGAAAGGTTCCTTGGAGAATCCAGATAAGGCTACTTCGCTGTCTCCTTCCACTCCAATCCCGCAACCAGCCCCAACACCTGAACCCTCAGTAAAGAAAGGGCCCATGGAAACGTCCCCCGGATTGCGACAGAAGAAATTCATCGGACCCCTGCAGGACGCTTACGAACGAATGGACCCCTCCAAAGACGGCTGGTCTTCGGAAACTTTTAGTGCAGCAGCCAAGGACCAGCTACATAAATTAGANGATCTCCTCGCGGCCCCCGGGCCCATTCAAGATTTTCAGTTAAAAGACCTCACCATTACAGCCGTTTCTTCCACCAAACTTCGTCCCGAAAACCTGCCTGCATCCTTCGATGACGACCGGTTTTCCGTTCGACAGGCCGACCTCNATCCAAGGACGAAGATCTCAGGAACCAAGCAGCTCACGAGTCACTTGAATGCATTACGCTCCAGTGCAGGATCGACCAAACCGCACATGAAAATCTTCCGCGTGTTCCCGGGAGAGGACAACACAGCACGATGCCTCGTTCTCGTAGACATTCTTCAGGTTGATGAGGACTCGAGAACACAAATCAACGCGACGTGGTCCTGCCAGTGGAAGTTGACTGATAAACAGGCACCCCTCCTTACGGCCATTGAACTCACCAGTTACGAGGAGATCTCTCAACCCGGGAGCGCATCTCCCCTCTTCGAGGATGCAACACGCAGCATCCTCGGGAATGAGGCGACGTATCAGAGCCAGTTTCTTCATTCTAGTGATCACTGGCGGAGTCGTTTACCGAGGGAACTCGGTCTGGATCCAGTAGCCAACCATGGTCTTGCAATTGGAGATATTAACGGAGATGGACTGGATGATCTCTACATATGCCAGCAAGGTGGATTACCGAACCGGATGCTCCTCCAAAATCCCGATGGCACCCTTCAGGACGTGACCGATGCCAGCGGCACGGGATGGCTTGATTACTGCGCGGCTGCACTTCTAGTTGATCTGGACAACGATGGTGATCGGGATCTTATCGTGTCACAGGACTTCCGAATCATGGTCATGGCCAATGACGGTAAGGGCTCCTTTAGCCTTACCTTCGGCTCCTCTACCAAGGCACAGTCTTTCTCCCTCGCAGCTGCTGATTACGACAGTGACGGACTGGTCGACTTTTACGTCTGTGGCTACAACCCGTCAAAATCCGTGCTTAGAGGTGGAGCGATGGGAGAACCCATGCCCTTTCATGACGCTAATAATGGCGGCCCCAACATGCTATGGCACAATCAGGGCAACCTTGAATTTAAGGATGTGACCGCAGCAACAGGAATGGACGTAAACAATCGCCGCTTCTCGTTTGCCGCTTCCTGGGAAGACTACGACAACGATGGAGACCAGGATCTTTACGTTGCCAACGACTACGGGAGGAACTGTCTTTACCGCAACAACGCTGGGAGCTTCACGGAAATAGCCGCAGAGATGCGCCTCGAGGACACGTCGTCAGGAATGTCGGTGAGCTGGTCTGACTTCAATCTCGACGGGCGCATGGACGTTTACACAAGCAACATGTTCTCCAGTGCCGGCAATCGCATCACCTACCAGAAGCAATTCAAGCCAGGTCTACCAGGAGACATTCGGAAACAGTTTCAGCATCTCGCCATTGGAAACTCGCTTTTTGAGGGAGTGGAAGGACGTCCCTTTAATGATGTCGGCGTCCAGGCTGGCGTTAATATGGGTCGCTGGGCGTGGGGATCAAAATTTGTGGATTTNAACAATGACGGTTGGGATGACATTCTCGTCGCTAACGGCTTCATCTCTGCAGATGACACCGGAGACTTATGAAGTGTCTATTGGCGACAGGTCGTGTCGCAATCTCCTGTTGATGACTTCTCCGAAAATGCCATCTCTTCCTATAAGCAGGGATGGAGAGCGCTCAGCCGACTGCTCCATGAAGACCGCAGTTTCAGTGGCGGTGAGCGCCACTGTGCCTTTNTCAATACCGCTAGCGGGAAAGCAAAATTTTCCGACGTTTCTGCCCTGACCGGCTTTGGGTTTGCTGACGACGGCAGGGGCCTCGCCACTTCAGATTGGGACTTCGATNGCGACCTCGATCTCTGGATAACCAATCGAACCGCTCCACGGGTCCGCTTTCTTAAAAACAACTCTTCCGCCAAGCAGAACTTCATCGCCTTCAAACTGGAAGGTAACGGCACCTCATCAAACCGGGACGCCATCGGCGCCAGAATTGAATTAGTTCTTGAAGGAGCAAAGCGTGCATCACGAATACGCACTCTCCGCTGTGGGGAAGGGTTTCTTTCCCAATCAAGCAACTGGATTCACTTCGGCATGGGGGAAGAGACTGCGATAGCGAGCCTCATAATTCAATGGCCCGCCGGAGGGACGGAGAGAATTACCGGCCTGCAGCCGAACAGGTTTTACCTGGTCAGGCAAGGCAGCGGCAAGGCGACCCCTGTAACCCCTCTCAAAAATCGAAAAAATCTGGTAGCGGGCGAGCAAACTCCTCTGCCGCCATCGGCAATAAGCAGGACCATCGCACCCCCCGGGCTTTTCATGCCGCAACTGAAAATGATCAGCCAAGACGGNCAGTCAAAACCCTATTTACCCAACGGAAAAGACCCGCTACTGATCAATATCTGGTCGAGCATTTGCGACACGTGTATCACCGAACTCACGGATTGGTCTTCGCAATCCGGAAAACTAAAGGCAGCTGGTCTTGATGTAGTCACCTTCAATACGGATCATCTCGATGGAGGAGCCTCTCCGGCAGATACTCGCTCTGCTCTCGAAAAATCGGGCTCTCTCTTCCCTAATATCACGATTTCACAGGAGAGCCTGAAGGCCTTAGATTTCCTGCAGCGATCACTCCTGGATCGTCGGACTCCTCTCCCTGTCCCAAGCAGCTTTCTCGCTGCTCCATCCGGTGAGCTGATTGCCTTCTACCGCGGCCCGGTTGCCATCGCCCAGATTCTCCGTGATCTCCCTTTGGGCGACCCCGATCTCTCTCCAGAAGCAAGAAGGAGCGCCTCCGTTCCTTTTAAGGGCATCTGGGTGAACAACCCGGTACCAGCGCGCCCGAACCGTGTCGCGTCGCTCATGGCTGACCATGACGAGGTGCCATTGGGGGCATCCTATCTGAAGCACTGTGCTTCTCTGCTCGAATCCGAGACTCTTGACTCCAATGGAAAACGGAACCTNGGAGATATTTATTATGTGGCTGGCCTCCTCAACGGCCTTGAGAAAACACGGCGCTCGGTCGCCATCAAGCAACTGACCCGTGCCCGCGACCTCATCCCGGANGACGTCCGAATTCGCCTTGAACTTGGGCGGCAACACTTTCTCGCCGGCGACTTACGCAANGCTGAAAAGGAAATGACCATGGCTGCACAAATCAACCCGGATGATCTTGCCTTGCTCATGGATCTCGGACTAATGCGCTTTCGAATCGGCGAGTTTCAAAGATCGCATGATGCCTACAGTAAGGTCGCACAGGCAACCCCCCGCAACGGTATGGTCCTCTATCACCTCGCAAACAATGAAGTCCGACTGGGAAGGATCCCGGAGGCGATTAAAAACTACCGCATCGCAATAGGCCGGGTAGCGAACCTTTCTCAGGCAGCGAACAATCTTGCGTGGATCCTCGCGAGTCACCCGGACGAAGCCCTTCGCTCCCCGCAGGAAGCCCTGGAAATTACCACTCGCCTCTGTCAGCAAACCGGAAACAGATCCCCCCTCTACCTCGACACCCATTCAATCGCTCTTGCGAATGCCGGTAAATTCGAAGACGCAATTGTGGCAGCCAACAAGGCCATTGCCCTCATACCGGCTGAGAACACTCCTGCAATCGACGGCATTCGAAAGCGCCTCGCCCTTTACAGCACCAGAACGCCATACAGAGAGACCGCTTGGGCTAAATAAAGCCACTTTATCATTCCANATTATAAGGTGATTCCCGCTATTCCCTTCCTGCGGAAGGTCATTCTATCTGTCCTATTTTTAAGGGGTCCGTGAGCGGAATTAACTGCTTCCTCTCTCTGATTTCCATTGACCCGATCTCCCGATCAGAGAACATGACGGATAACCCAACGGTGGTATTCTCCAAAGTTTCCATTTGAGAGACCCACCAGCCGCAAACCCAACATAACCTCAAAGAACCCAACTAGCACACCAATGAAGGCCCACGTTGTTCTCTTCTCATTTCTCTGCCTCATGATCCTGTCGCCGCACGTCATGGCGCAGCACAGCCCTGAAAGGCTGCTCTACCGTCGTACTGATAACTTACCCGGAGCAGACTTCACAGGAGCCTTACCCACCAACGTTGATCGGGAAGCCCCTTTCGGAGAACTGGATGATCCATCCTCAAGTCTGATTTCGGCTCTCGACGTGGATCGGGAGCCTGGGACGGAAGTTAACCTGCTGGGAGATAACTACGACCTGGCATTTATTTTTCAGTTTTATGACGAAGATGGCGTGTTTTCGTTCACGGAGAACTTTGATGACCGCGTCAAGGTGGTTGCCACTCCGATTGCCGGATCGGGAAATCTGACCAGCACGGGTGCACCGTTTGAGCACACGGATGTGAGCTGGAATACCCGGACCTTTGGGAACTTCGACTTCTCCGCTGAGGGTGGCGGAGGCTGGTTCAACGTCGATATCTGGCTTGTAGAAGACGGTGGTGGTGCGCAGTCGGCTGCGGATATCGGGTTCGGCTATTACAATGACTTCTCCACCAACACCGCAGATTTCGGGGGTATCGGATACGTCGGCGCCTTTGGCCTCAGCAGCGGTGCGCCTGCGGCATTTGACACGGACGCCAACGGTCAGAGCTGGGGGGCCTACCTCGATAGCTTTGATCCAGACATTGATACTGATGGCGACAGTATCCCCGACGGCTACGAAGAGCAGTTCTTTCCCGGAGACCTGACTCAACTTGGGCCGGGAGACTTTGACGAGGACGGAGTGAATGATGCCGAGGCGTATACTGACGGGACAGATCCTACGG
>PARF01000016.1 GCA_002709915.1 Roseibacillus sp.
ATAAACATAACATATGATGGATCTGGTGAACCTGTACGTTGGACGAGAGATGACAGTGTGTCAACCATAAAGCGTAACCACTGGGGCTGGGTGACCAATATTGATGAACAATGGTTACAACACGATCCCAGAGGCTTGGTGGAAAAGTCTGGCACGATGCAGAGAACGATGCCGACTTGCCCTCGGTGGGAGACTGGGTCGCGCTCGATCGGGGAGAAAATTGTGATGAGGTGATCATACGGGAGCGCCTTCCAAGGTTCTCCCGCTTCTCCCGGAAGATGCCGGGGAAAAGTGCGCAGGAACAAGTCCTGGCGGCTAACGTGGATATTGTCGTTGTTGTGACGGATCCTGGTGCAGACTTCAACCTCCGACGGATGGAGCGCTACCTTACCTTGATCGAGCGATGTGGAGCCCGGCCGGTGGTTCTCCTGAATAAAGCGGATTTGTTTCCGGAAAAGCACTGTATGAATGCAGCCGAAGAGCTGCGGAACTTGAGCCGGGTCGCGGAAATACACACGACGAGTGCGAAGGAATGCCGCGGGCTGGACGTTCTTCGTGGGTATTTAAAACCTGGGGTAACTATTACGCTTGTTGGTTCCAGTGGAGTCGGAAAGTCCACTTTGGTAAATCAGCTGTTGGGCGGAGAATGGCAGGAGACCAGTGAGGTAAATGAAGTAACCGGTAGAGGGCGGCACACAACCAGCCATCGGGAGCTGGTTGTTCTTCCAGAGGGTGGTTTGTTGATCGATAACCCGGGGGTCAGGGAAATCCAGATGTGGACTGATGAATTCACCCTGAGAGAAAGCTTCGCGGATGTGGATGATCTTGCGGCGCAGTGTCGCTTCACTGACTGCAAGCATGAGGGAGATACCGGATGCGTAATTCAACTGGCGGTGGAAGAGGGCAGTCTCGACCCCGACCGCTACCAGAGTTATCTGAGGTTAGAAGAGGAAATCGAAGAGCTTAACAGAAGGCGCCAGAAACGACGCATGGCTACGGAGCGTTGGGCGAAGCGCAATCGCCGGGTGAAGGCGAGAAACCTCGCTGATCGAATTGAGCTCGAAAAGGAAGAGAGAGGGGAAGCCTGAAACCAGAAGTTGGACACCAGCAAGGTTGTTTTGCGCAACCTCTCCCAGGTGGGAGAAACCCTTGGAATCAGGGGATTTGAAAAATTCCTCCCGTACTCGGGTCCCGAGCAAAATCGCCGGTTTGGAAGGGTTTTCCTGTTTTGGGATTACGGCTGATATCGATCAGATTGTGAGGAGGAAACGGACTGATTATGTGGTTTGGATTATCTGCCTTAAATCCTCTCTTGTAGCTCTCAGGCTTCGCGCTGGGAGTGGTTGGGGATGGTTCTCCGGATTCGGTTTCCAAGGCTGGCTGGTTACTACAGGAGCTCAGTACTATCAGCGACACCGAGGCAGCAACTGAGACAATAGTGAGCCTTGGAGAAATGAGCAAATGTTTCATTACAGATGTGGTATTCGATTCCTACAGGTGTCAGAGGATATGAGGATATGGATGCTGTAGCGACCCTTATTTATCTGTCAGCTGATACATTGGCGAATCATAATCCCGAACTTCCGCACGGTGGAAATGCGGTATCTCTTATCAAAAACCCGAAACTGATCGCGCCTCATCTGTTGCAGGAGACTATAGTATATTTTCCTCATCACCTCAGCGGCTCGTAGCGCTTTCCGATCACCCGGAGGCAACAGGCAGGCGGTTTCTTCGAAGATGCTTTCGGCCCGCTCTGCTTCAAAGTTCATCAGGGAGAGAAATCGTTCATCGTAGACGTGCTTCGCAAGGTCATCCTCAGAGTATTGAAATTGCTGAAGGTCAGCGAGTGGCAGATAGATCCGGAGGCCATTTTCGAGGTCCTCCCCCACATCTCTGATAATATTAGTGAGTTGAAGGCAGTGCCCAAGGCTGATCGAGTATTCACGAGCCTCCTGGCTTGCGCCGAAGAGGGGTAACAGTATCAGGCCGACAGTTGACGCTACCCGATAGGAATACTGCTGGAGCTCTTCCCACGTTTCAAACCGTTGAGGGCTGAGGTCCGATTCACAGCCACGTATAATCTCTTGGAGAAGTGAGGCTTCGATAGAGTGGCGCTTACGCATATCCACCACTTGTGCCTCAAGGCTGTTTTCCGGATGATCGTCCTCTTCGATCGCCTGCATCCAGTTCTGCAGGGCCATACGTTTTTCTTCCGGCGGGCGAGAAGTGTCGTCGGCAATATCATCGACGACCCGACAGAACGCGTAGAAGATATTAAGATCCGGGCGACGATCCTGCGGGACGCACATGAACGCAAAGGCAAGGTTGGACTTGGCGCGGCGGGTGATTTCAGCAGGTTCCGTCATTCTATACTCTAGTTCTTATCTGATCAGCCCCCAGTGTCCCGTGGTAAACGGCCACAGCGAGAGAAAAGCAGGCCCAACGAGATTGTATTCTCTAACCGGGCCCCAGTAGCGGGAGTCGAGAGAGTCGTCCGTATTGTCCCCAAGGGCAAAATAGCCACGCCTGAGAGAGAGTTGAGCTCCGGTATTTCCCTCTGCAAGCAGGGTGTCACGGGTCTTAAGGTGCACGCGGTCACCCCGTTTACGGATGAACTGCGGTAAAGGGTCGCGGTAATTTCTTGTGGGTTGATATCCGACGCCGGCTGGGCCGGAATAGATGCCCTCCCGGTTTCCAATCATTCGCAGATATTTCTCGGTAGCAGGTTCGCCGTTGATTATCAGGAGAGGCTCCTCAATCTCGACCTTGTCACCCGGGACTGCGGCAAGGCGTTTGATGTAATGAGAGCCAGCACCCTGCTCTCTCTGGCTGCGTTGATGAATTCCTGCGATGCCACGGGTATCAAAAACAAAGACCTCGCCCCTGCGTGGTCGGCGAAAATTGTAAGAGACCTTGTCTACGAGAACCAGATCTCCGGTGGTAGAGAACCCTGAAACGGTTGTATCCGGAGGGACGTAGGAAAGGCCCATTTCGTAGTCGGTGTTTATCTGGAGCCCCATTTTCTGAAGAGCACTTCGGGGGGCCGGTAGTCTAAGGACTTCAGGTTTGTGGTGACTGTCGCCTCGAAAATGAAGTTCGGTGACAGTGAAGAACTGAAGGTACTGCCCTTCATTGATACGCTCGATATAGCGTCTGTCAGACGATCCATTGACCACCTTGTGAATATATCGTCTTCCGTTCATGACGGCCTGCCAGGTCCTGACGGGGACGGAAGGGAACTTGTCTCTGGCAAGTTCATGTCCAACAATGCCATTCAAAGTGGGCTGCATCGATCCGGTCGGAATCCGAAAGGGCTGAAGGAAATAGCCCCGAATCCCCAATGCGATTACGACAGCGACAAAGAGGACCTCAAGGTTCTCGGCGATAATTCCGGGTCGCCGATAATTGAAGAGAGCATTTTCGCATGCTTCCGTGACAAGGTGACTGGCCTCCTCGACCCGGTCCTTAGCGCGAGCCTTGATGGCAAGGTTAAGGTCGCAAAGGGACTCTTCGATAAGGGATACCTTTTCTGCTGCCAGCAGATCCCGCTTATAGTTAAGAAACTTGCGAGCGCCCTTTGAAAGGAGTCTGGCTTCTTTCTTCCAGCGGGGAGAAAACATCGCATTCTAGGTTTAGTGTCCTCCCAGAAAAGCTGCTCTACCTAAAGAGAGAAGTCCAGCGCCTGCAGGGCTATTTTATTAGGCCCCAGTGCCCCGAGCTCAGAGGCCAGAGCGAGAGAAGAGCTGGTCCTACGAGGTTGTAGTCGCGAACATGTCCCCAATAGCGGGAGTCCAGCGAGTTGCTGGTGTTATCGCCCATCGCGGCATATTCTCGGTAAAGAGCGGCCTCGATTGGACCCTTGCCGTTGTCGATCTGGTTCTGCCGGCTCTTCAGCTTAAGGACATCTTCTGGGTCGTCGAGATACCGCCTCCATCGAGTTCGCCCTTCGCTGGCGGCAAGCTGGTAGCCCGGCCAACCCTCATGGCGCCCCTCTCCCCTCATGACCTCACGAATTTTCTTCTCCTCAGCAGGCCTGTCGTTCACGTAAAGATCACTACCCACTATCCGGAGGTTGTCCCCCGGGACGCCGACGAGGCGTTTGATATAGTGTGATCCGGCTCCTTGGGGGCTATTGGAGCGCTGTTGGATTCCGGTGATGCCGCGGGTGTCGAAGACGAATACTTCGCCGCGATCTGGTCGTCGAAAGTTGTAGGATACCTTGTCGACGAGGACGAGGTCTCCGCTGGTCGTATAACCGGACACAATGGTGTTTGGCTCCAGCCACCAGGTGTTTCCATCCGGGCTATTCCTCAAGCGAGACCGGTCCAGCGCTCCCATTTTTTCCAGAGCGGTTCGGGGAGCGTTGATCTTGGCTACCCCGCCGTCCGTAAAATGAATCGTTGTTTCTGTGAAAAACTGCCATTTCTGCCTCTGTTCTATGTAAGGCGTAGGGGCTCCGCGGGGATCCCTGCGGAAAGGGTGGGTCATGATCTCGCGNCTCTCACTGCCACTGAGCTCCTTGTATATGTATTTCCTTCCTCCTGTGACAGCCTGCCAGACCTTGACGGGGAACGCGGGGAATTCGTCTTTCNGCAGGGTATGGCCAATGATCCCGTTCAGGGTAGGTTGCATTGATCCGGTTGGTATGCGGAAGGGCTGAAGGAAATAGGCCCGAATNCCAAGTGCGATTACNATCGCAACGAAAAACACCTCGATGTTTTCCGCGATTGGATTCGGTCGCCGGTAGCGAGGGAGAGCGCCCTCGCAAGCTTTGTTGACGAGTTTTTCTGCCTCCGCTGCCNCATCCCGGTTGCCNGCNNTTATNGCTGCCCGNANGGTATCCCGNGCCTCTTCGATNGCCTTGATCTTGTCNGCNTCAAGGAGGTCCCGTTTATANTTCAGGAATTTGCGAGCGCCTTTNTGNAGGAGCTTGGACTCTTTTTTCCAGCGGGAAGAAAACATGGTGNATGNTTCGGGACGAGGAANNGNANTCTNGANGATTCTCTTCAGCGNNNATCGGATTANGNNGCCCTNCNCAGNCTGAGGGGTAACTAGCATGNTGACCANGACGGGGCAAGGGGAAGACAGNTNTNTGCCNTGCTGGNNGNGTGGGACNGAGCANGCCTANTCGCCACTCTTNAGNACGCGGATGAAAGCATCCTGNGGNATGTTGACTTTGCCGATAGCCTTCATCTTTGCTTTTCCTTTCTTCTGTTTCTCGAGAAGTTTTCTCTTCCNGCTGATNTCGCCCCCGTAGCACTTGGCGGTGACATTCTTNCGCATNGCGCGAATGGTTTCGCGGGCAATNATTTTCCCNCCAATNACAGCCTGAATNGCNACGGGAAANAGCTGNGGGGGTATCACNCCGGTCAGTTTTTCCGCNAGNCGGCGCCCGTANCCGGTNGCCTTGTCNCGGTGCACGATAGTGGAGAAGGCGTCNACAGGTTCGCCTGCGATCAGGATGTCCATCTTCACGAGATTCGCTGGTCGGTAAGTATGATGCTCATAATCCATTGATCCGTAGCCNCGNGTGGCGGACTTCAGGCGATCATTGAAATCAACAAGAATCTCNGACAANGGAAGTACGGTATGCAGCATNACCCGGGTATCATCGACCGTCTCGGTATGTTCGACCTGNCCTCTTTTCTCCATNACGAGAGCCATCATGTCGCCAATGAATTCAGAAGGGGTCATGATGAAGACCTTGACCATNGGTTCNCGNATTTCGTCGACTTCAGAAAGNTCAGGGAGNAGNCAAGGGTTATCGACNAGCAGTTCTTCGCCACTNGTCTTGCTCACCTCGTANATCACGGANGGGTAGGTGGAGATCACGTCCATGTTAAACTCNCTNCGGAGTCTTTCCTGAACNATNTCCATGTGNAGAAGNCCGAGAAATCCNCACCGGAATCCNAAGCCCAGNGCCACAGAACTTTCCTGCTGGAAAGTGAATGCNGCATCATTGATCTGGAGTTTGCCCATCGCGGTCTTGAGNGCCTCNTAATCNGAGGANTCGACCGGATANATNCCCGANAATACCATGGGCTGAACNTCCTTGAATCCNGGAAGNGGTTCNGANCANGGATGAACGTTGTCNGTAATAGTNTCNCCGATTTTAACCTCNCTNGCAGACTTCATNTTGGCGATGACATAGCCNACATCNCCTGCACCCAAGGANNCTTCACTGGTCATTTTAGGAGTGAAGTGGCCAACCTCNTTNACTTCGTAGGTCTTTTCGGTGGCNAAGAGTTTAATGCGTGTNCCACGCTTCATGGAGCCTGAGATNAGNCGCACGTAGGATACCACCCCGCGGAAAGGNTCGTAGACGGAGTCGAAGACCGAGGCNCGGAGAAGNCCGTCTTCNGGAGCNGTAGGAGCGGGAATTCGNGCNACGATAGCCTCCAGAATTTCNTCNATGCCAATTCCNGCTTTGGCGGAGGCGGGGATCGCGTCCTCAGCGGGGATCGCGAGAATATCCTCCAGCTGCCTCTTGCATTTTTCCACATCTGCTGCNGGAAGATCGATCTTGTTGATCACTGGAATGATCACAAGATCCTGCTCCATCGCGAGGTGGACATTGGCAACGGTCTGAGCCTCCACTCCTTGAGCCGCATCTATAAGGAGCAGCGCACCCTCACATGCTGCAAGGCTTCTTGAAACCTCGTAGGCGAAGTCCACATGACCGGGAGTATCCAGNAGATTGAGCTTCATCCGATCGCCGGTTTCTGCCTGGTAATACATTGTTACNGGATGTGATTTGATCGTGATCCCCCGTTCCCGCTCGAGATCCATGGAATCGAGGAGCTGATCCTGTTTTTCCCTGTCCGAAATCGTCTGGGTCTGCTCGAGGAGGCGATCGGAAAGAGTCGTCTTTCCATGATCGATGTGCGCGATGATGGAAAAGTTCCTGGTCAGTTGGATGGACATACGATCCGGGAGGAAGTGACGCTCGGGTCTTCACCCTNGGGTGGCTCCGAGGATGAAGGGGATAAGAGAGGGACTCTAGCCCAATAGCACGACAAAATGAAGTGATTTGACTTCAAGCAATCGGGCCGGGCAGTGGNTCACCCGGGAGCTCAANCAGGCCTGTTCTCATAAGACACGATGCTTGGCCATTCGAGCCATGATCCCTTTTTGCACGTGAAGGCGGTTTTCGGCTTGTTGGAAGATTGTTTCGGAGTGTTTTTCAAGAACGTCCTCGCTGATTTCTTTTCCGCGGTAGGCGGGGAGGCAGTGGAGGACAATATGTCCTTTCGAGGCTCCGGTNAGCAGCTCGCTGTTGACCTGATAGGATTTGAACTGGGTTTCTTTTTCAGATTGACCCTCTTGCCCCATGGAGAGCCAAACATCAGTATTGANGACGTCTGCTCCCGCCACGGCCTCGGCTGGATTNGAGGTGACGCTAATATTAGGGGCCTCAATTTTACCGAGAAAGTCTGAGGGGGGTTGATAATCCGGGGGAGACCCTATCGTTAGTTGAAATCCGAGGTGCTTGGCGGCCCAGCACCACGAGCGGGCCATATTGCTGTAGCCGTCACCCACGAAGGCGAATTTCCTTCCATCCCATCCCCCCAGTTTTTCCCTCACGGTGAGCAAGTCAGCGAGGATCTGGCATGGATGCTCGTCATCTGTGAGCGCGTTGATGGTTGGAATGCCCGCGAACGCGGAGAATTCTTCAACATCGCTCTGCGCGTAAGTGCGGATAATTGCTCCGTGAACCATCCGGCCCAGAACGCGAGCGGTGTCCTTAATGGGCTCTCCTCGACCGAGCTGAATATCGTTAGAACTGAGAAAGAGTGGTGATCCTCCAAGCTCCCGGATACCTACCTCGAAAGAGACGCGTGTCCGGGTTGAGGACTTGGAAAAAATGAGAGCCCAGACTTGTCCCTCGAGTGGAAATTCTTCGTGGTTACCCCGGCGGGTCTTAAGAGTCACTGCATGGTCAATGTATTTTACGATGTTCTGGGGATACATCGACTCGATTGAGAGAAGGTGGTCCATTTGATCTGAAAGTTTCGTGTTTGCTGAGTGGAGGAGCCAAGCAGCGCCAACAATGGGAAATTGGGAAGGGAGACCGTGAAGGAGAATCGACGGAGAATCAAGGAAAGCAGAAGAAAATCCCGGGGCCCTTAGTTGCAAATGCTGTCCAGAGTATACTTGAAAATTCCAAGAGCTTCTTGAATTTCCTCCTCGGAAACAGTGAGGGGTGGCATAAGGCGGACGGTGTCAGGCCCTGCAGGAGGGGCGAGAAGCCCGGCCTTGGCCAGTTCCGTTGAGAGGTAGATCGATGCGGGCGTGTTTTCAGGAGCATCGAATGCTGCGGCCCGGAGGCCAATGCCCAGAAGAAGGCCCTTTCCCCGAATTTCGGTGACGGCCCGGTGCTGCCAGCTTTCGACCGATGTCTGAATCGTTTGCCCGTGCTGGATAGCTCGTTGGGGAAGATTTTTATCGATAACCTCACGAAGAACGGCCAGTGCCGCGGTGCAGGCCAAAGGACTTCCTCCGAAGGTCGAGCCATGAGATCCGGCCCCTAATAGCTGGAAGAGAGGTTTGTCTCGCGAGGTAAGCCTGTCGGACACCCAGAAAGCCCCGACGGGAAAGCCCCCTCCCAGACCTTTTGCCCATGAAACGGCATCAGGAGTCAGGCTGGGCTCGATACTACGCCAGCCGGCCATGTCCCCAGTTCGCCCAAGACCGCATTGGACCTCATCAAGAAGAAGAAGAAGATCCTTCTGCTGACACAGATCCTGCACCCCCCGGAGGAATTCGGGAGTCGCAAGATGAATTCCACCCTCGCCCTGAATTGGCTCGAGCATGATGGCACATGTGTCAGGTGCTATCGTGGAGGCAAGAGAGCCCAAGTCGTTGAGTGGGCAGTGCTGAAACCCGGGAAGAAGGGGATCGAAACCCTCTTTCACCTTGCTTTGGGCGGTCGCTGCAATTCCTCCAAGTGTTCGGCCATGAAAGGACTGGTGGAAGGTGATGATCTTATGACAGGACTCATCTCCATCTCCGACTCGCTCTTTGCCAAAACGTCGTGCGAGCTTAACAAGACCGTCGTTTGATTCGGCTCCTGAGTTACTGAAAAAAACGCGCCCCTGGAGTCCGAGGCACTCTTCTACGAGACATTCCGCCAGTTCTGCCTGCTTGTCGATCTGATAGAGATTACAGCAGTGAATCAAATCGCCGGCTTGGCGCGCAATAGCGCGGGAGAGGGCGTTGTCTCCGTGTCCGAGGGTGCACGTCGCGAGGCCGGAGCAGAAATCGAGATAGCGTTTGCCGTCCGCGTCCCAGAGCATGGTGCCTTCACCTCTTATCGGGCTGACGGAAAAGCGCGAATAAGTGGGGAGGACATACCGGGCGAGTTTTTCGGCCGTATTCATCGGAGGAGGTTCAGGGTTTGAAGAGGTAAGTCCTAAAGACGAGCCCCGGGCGACTTGAGACCGGTTGGGGCACAAAGGTTAATATTAGTAGGTGATTTCGGTTCCTATCCCTTCGGTGGTGAAGATTTCAAGGAGAACCGTATGTGGAATTCGTCCATCGATAAAGTGAACCTTCTCAACGCCCGCGTCGAGGGCTTCGATTGCGGATCGAACTTTTGGGATCATTCCACCGGAGATGATTCCGGACTCGATGAGGGCGGCGGCCTCTGAGGGAGCCACCGAAGGAATCAGACTCGATGGATCCTCTGGGTTGCTGAGGAGCCCGGGGACGTCCGAAACAAAAAGCAACTTCGCTGGCTCGAGACTACATGCGAGTGCTGCGGCAGCGAGATCCGCGTTGATGTTGAGGGGCTTACCGGAACCGAGTTCACAGCCGAGGGGTGAAACAACAGGAATGGCGTCCGAGGCAATGGTCTTGAGGATTTCATCGATGTGGCAGGACTCAACCTTGCCAACCCGGCCAATATCAACAGGCTTGAGTTCAGACTCCGTGATGCGTGTGGACTGAAACACCTTAGTCCCCGGAATTCCGGCGGCGTGGCCTCCGTGCGTCCTCAGCAGGTCGACCAGTGCTGGGTTGATGGTGTTTCCAAGAGTCGCCTCCACAATCGAAATTGCCTCCGGACTGGTGACCCGGAAGCCCTCTACAAATCTGGCCTCAAGGCCAGCGGCCTCCATACAAGCGGAGATCGCCTTCCCGCCTCCATGAACCACCACCGGGTTGATGCCTGCTACCTCCAGAAACACAATGTCCCGCATAAGGGAGCTTACCAATTCCGGGCTATCCATTGCGGATCCACCGATCTTGATGAGAAATGTTTTTCCGCGGAAGCGCTGCAGGTAGGGCAGGGCTTCAACCAGAGTTGCTGCTTTTTCTTCGGTGTTCACGGGCATGAGGCCTATCGTGGAGAGGCCTGTCTCCGGAGGGGGAGAGAATCCCTCCTGCGAATAGACCTAGGGGTGGTCTGACCGGGCGAAAAGTGGAAAATGATTCCAAGAGGTGCTAATTGGCTTTCGCTGTTGCAGGAGTCCGTCCTCCAGATGGCGTTTTGGACCGCCTACGGGAAGGGAGGTAGCGAGCCATGCGTATGGCCAGGATCCACCCGGTCAAAGCTGTGGCTATCACTGGAGCGAAGAGTGTCCACTGTTCGGATCCCGTGTGCATCAGCACCAGCAGCGCGGGTAACGCAACCAGCATGACGAGATACAAAAAATGCCGGAGGAACGCGGGAAAGCCAACGATCAGTGCTGCCGTGACGGCTATTGCGCCGAGCAGGAGAATCTCCTTTTGAGCGCTCATACGGCGATGGCGCTCTATTTTCTCGGGGCGAGGAAGGGTGTCGATATCTGCAATCGTCTGTAGGATCGAGTTTCTCGCACTGGAGGCAAATTCCCCTTGTTTGTCAGCAAAAATGACGGAGCGAGGAACCGTGCCGAGAGACTCGGTGATAGCTTGGCGGGTCTCTCCTATCTGGCTGGGTGAATAAGCCTCGACCGCAAGGCGCTCCAGATAGAGTGGGCGGTTTGCCCGGTTGATCTTGAAAGCTCCATATTCGTCAATGGGAACAATGGGGCCATCTCCCAAGCGGAGATGGTCGCCCAGAGAGATCTGGACCTCATCCGGCGAGATGTTCGCCTGAGCCATGGCGACGGCCAGAGGAAAAGAGGGAATAAGGTGTTTCCCCCAGCGGACAATGGCGAGGTTGTCGGTGCCAGTGTTTTCATCAGGACGGAAGGAGAACTGGGTGTTGGGCGCAAAGTCGATGGAGGTCGGGAAAACGACACTATTGAAATGGCGAAGGCCGTCAGCTCCACCGATGACATTTGAGATAGGGATCGCGCTGGCCCTCAGGTAAGACGGGATTGGCTGGGATCGAGGCAGGCGCTCAAGATCAACCGTGACGACGACCTTTTCGAACTGGGTGAGCGCTGTGTTGAGGCTGGCCAGGCGCCCGAGATGGGCCAGTCCCTCTCCCTCCCAGGAAAGGGGCTCCTCAATTGCGGCCACGCGGCAGCCAATAGTGTGGGCGTGATTGAAAAGGCCCCACCAGTCCTCGGGTTCGAGCGGATAGTGAAGATCTGCGGCAGCCTGTTCGTCGACGGCGATCTGCAGATAAGGCTGGGGATCCCCGGACACAAGAGGGCGAACAACCCGTGTGCGAGGATCGGGCTGGGTCTTCTCGATGACGAAGTTTTCGTCTTTGCGCGACTCGGCGAGGAGCTTTTGGAAGAGCGCATCCTCCCGATCCCGGAGAGGGGGCCAGCCTTCCGAGAGGAGGGTCACACAGATTCCGACCTCAAGTGCTATGAGAGCAAGAATCAGCCGAATGATCCAAGGGGTCATGATGAGGAATTTGAGCGTATAGCATCCCGTGGAGAGGCCGCAGACGAGGATTAAGCCGAATTATGAAGAACAAAATGTTATTTCTCGACTGCGCCCTCGAGAATCGGGCGGAGGACGTCTTCCAAAGGAGTGTTCTCTACTTGAGCCAGAAGGAGCTTGGCTCCCGCCGAGATGTGCTGTGCATACCAATCAATTCTCTGTTCGTGGAGAATAAACGCGTATGCACCGAGGGCTTGCATGAGCCTTTGAATAGCGCAATCGCGCAACAGTTCAGGGACCGGGCGCTCTTCGGAAATTTCCTCCCAGAGATCGAGAAGCTTATTCTGGTCCTCTGCTGTGTGATCGAGGTATGGATCGTAGATAAGAGACGCAAGATCGTATTCCTGACGTCCTAGCCGGAGGCCTTGGAAGTCAATGATCCATGCTTTCCCCTCATGGAGAATAAGATTCTGAGACTGAAAGTCCCGGTGAACGAGGTTGCGGTGGGAAGCTCCCAGATTTTTGCTGAGCCGCGACAGTTCTTCGTGCTCTCGCAAAGTGGTGCCATCGAGGCCAAGGTGCCTTTCGACGAAGTTATCGATGAAGTAGTCCTGTTCCCACGCGTAGGTCTCGGGGCCGAATGGAGGAGAGAGCTCGAGGTCCCGGGGCAAACGGATGTAGAAGAGGCGATCCAGCTGTTCTAGTGCGCTCCGGTAGTATGGTTCCCGTTCTTCCCACGGTTGATCGGCCAGGGAATGCAGGTCTTGCTCTCCAAGGTCTTCGACCAGAGCGATATGGCGACCTGGATTATCGTAGAGGACCTCGGGGACATTCAATCGGTTCTTCCTCAGGAAGTGTGCCACTGGTAGGAAAAAGCGGTTGTCCTTACGCTCCATCGTATAGTGAATTCCAATGAAAGGGGGATGCCCCTCAGCCTTGAGCCGGACAACGGTCCGCCCGGAGGCCCCCCGTTTGATGGGCTCGAGGATAACGGTGTGATCCGGCTGAAGCTGCAGGTGGGCACGAACGGCAGTGAGGAGGGTGTCGGCGGCCATGGCGAGAAGCAGGTGTCGGCGGTGTTACTTACGCTGGGATAAGTGAGATTTGATCAGAAATTATTCAGGAACAGAGGACCCGGAATGCTCAGAGATCAGAGTTTTCCTGAGTGCCGGCAACAGGAGTGGAAGAATAGACGATGCAGTTTGTCAATTGCGCACCTTCTGCAACCGTTACACCGGGCCAAAGAATGGAGGATCGAATACTGGCATTTCGGCCGACTTTTGATCCAGGGCCGAGGGCAGAGCTTTCGACTACGGCAGAGGCAGCCACTACGGATTCAGGGTGCCGCAGTTTACCAAGCCCCGTGCACAGGTGGGCTTCCAGGTAGGATCTACGCGTGCCAAGATCGAGCCAGATCCCCTCGTCGTGGTAGGAAGCACCCATCTTCCCGGATCGAATAAGTTCGAGAAAAGAGGGAATTATCGACACTTTCTTATTCTTAGGTATGTGAAGGAAGAGTTCAGGATGGGCACAGTAGACTCCAGTGAACTGATAGGCGCCGTCGGCGCGACCTAGCATTCTCCGGATATCAGTCACGGATTCTCCTTCGGCAGCAACGTGTGCCTCGTGCCCTGTGGAGCGTAGCGCCATCGTGACTGCCTTCTGCGAATGGATGTGAGTCTCCAGCAGCTTCCTGAGGTTCAAGGTGGCCAGAATATCTCCGTTGTAGACGAGAAAGGGCTCACCCTGGGTCCATTCCTCGATATTTTTCAGCCCCCCCCCGGTTTCGAGCAGGACGGGTTCATGGAAAAACGTCAGTGGCGCTCCGCGGTAGGAATGGTCTGGGAAGCATTGCGCCCATTTGTCGGGCAGATGGTGGGTATTCACCGCGAATTCTGTGACCCCAGCGGCCAGGCATTGGTCGAGGGCATATTCGATAAGAGGTCGGTTAAAAACCGGAATCAGTGGCTTTGGAAGGACGTCAGTGAGCGGACGCAATCGTGTCCCCAGCCCCGCTCCGAGAAGAAAGGCTCTCTTGATCACGGTGCTCATGTGAGGAGAGTTGAAGGGCAGCGGATGAGATGCAAGGTTTTGTCTCATTCCCTTTCGGCATCTCTCCGTGTGAGAGGCCTTGCCAATAGTTACCCTTCAGGGTGGCCAGGATCTGCAGGAGTGAGACCTACGACAAGATCCATTCGGGCGGTGAGTTCACCAAGCTTGGAGGTTGCCAGCGGTTTGAAAGGGATGGTGACCAGTTTCTGGAGCTCTGGATTGCCACCTCCGATTCTCCGGTAGAGAAAGTCCTTAGCGTTCTGTTTTTCTCCTGCGACGTAGAGCTGGGTTGTGAGAATTCGCTTTCCGTGGTAAGTGACCGCGTAATGAATGTGCGGGGTCCGCCCCGGATACGCGGGAGGCCTGATGGTGCGAAAATGGTAACGGCCCTTGGAGTCGGTTAGGAAGCGTCCGTAACTCTGAAAGTTGTGGTCCCTCTTGTCCTGATCCGGTGCCTTGGAGTGGAGGTAGATGCCCTGATTATCGACTTGCCATATTTCAACGAGTGCGTTGCGGAGGGGGTTGCCTTTTGTATCCATGACCACGCCGCCAAGGTAGGTTACTGCCCCAACTGCGGGCGTGAGCTTGTCATTTATGAGGAGGAGGTCATTGTCCGTGTCGAGAGGTAGTTTGTCCGGGTAAAATGGGCCTTCAACATCGGTAGGAGTTCGTTGCAGAGCCTCGGCTAGAGCGCCCGGAACGGTAAATAGGGTAGCTGTCCCTGCGGTTGCCCGGCGTAGGAAATGACGTCGATGGCAGACGTTGCAATCGGTATAGGAATTGATGGGTATCATACTCGACCAGAGTAAGCGCTACCTCGTCCCGCGTAACAGCATGATCTCCCTAAAAGAGGTCATGCCTGGAGAAGTGCCTGAACGGCTTTCCGGAAAGGAGAGGGCATAGGCAGTTCGTTGATTTCCCGTGCGGAGTAGAATTTTTCGGTGGTCCTCTTCCCTGGGGGAGGAACATGAGATGGATTACAATGGTAGATGTGCATGGTGACCTTGTGGTGAGTAATCCCGTAATGGCGAGTGTCCACGAGAGGGAGGTCCGCGAGTTGATGATGGCTCCGCTCTGGGAGCCTCCAGAGGCCCTTACGGCGTGTTCCCCCCTCTTGTGCGAGAAGCACTGGGCCACTGCGCTTCTGTACGAAGAGGACGTGCTCGTCTACCTTCACGGGCGCGCGCCGGGTTCTTTTAAGGGGGAGCTTTTCAGGTTCGCGGGTAGCACAGAAATCCCTGACGGGACATTGGGGGCAGGCGGGGGATCGTGGAGTGCAAAACGTCTGGCCGAGTTCCATCAGCGCGGAGTTAAAAGACCGGGGCTGATCAGAGTCGAGGAGTTGGCCCGCCCAGGACCAGAGTCTCGTCTGGCTCCCGGATGTCTGGATCTGCTCGCGCCAATCAAAAAGACGGCTCAGGAGCCTGGACACGTTTGCATCGACAATCGGGGCAGGATAATTAAACGCGAAGCTCGCGATAGCACCGGCCGTGTAGCGGCCAACCCCGGGCAGGGACTCCAGCCCCTCCGGGGTGGCAGGGAACGCCCCTTCGTGCTCGGCGAGGATAGTCTGCGCCGCTCTTTGGAGATTTCGAACACGGTTATAGTAACCCAAGCCTTCCCACGCTCTGAGAAGATCAGGTTCCGAAGCCTCAGCCAGAGAGTGGAGACCGGGGAAAGTATCTAGAAATCGTTCAAAGCGGCGATTTTGAATTACAGACCCGATTGTGGTCTGCTGGAGCATGATTTCAGAAACAAGGATCGCATAGGGGTCTTCCGTTTGCCTCCACGGATAGTCTGCGCCGTTTCTTGCAAACCACCCGAGCAAAGTCCGACGGAAGGCCTTCACGTTCCGGAGGGCGTGACGGGAGGCTAGGGACTTTGACACGGTTTGAGGATCGGACATTGCGTAAATTAGGTCGACGCTAGAAACTCAGGGGGTGGGACTAACGACGTATACACAAGAGATCGGGGAAGGTGATGTGGAAAAGTTGCGAGAGCTCCTTGAGCGGGGTGGCTTCGAGATATTGGAGAAACCCTATGCCCATTACGGCGCTCGCAAGGGAAAGCTCAATATCACAGTATACGAAAAGGGGCCCAAAGTATTAATCCAAGGGAAAGATACGGAGGAGTTCGTAAAATTCACCTTAGAACCGGAGATTCTTGGAGAAGCCCGCCTTGGCTATGAAGAGGTGCATAATCCCGAAATGTTTCAGCCTCATTTCGGGATCGATGAGAGTGGGAAAGGTGATTACTACGGCCCACTGGTCATCGCGGGTGCCTTCACTGACTCGGAGAGCACACGAGCCCTGATGGAGGCCGGGGTAATGGATTCCAAAAGAGTGAGTTCCAGAGACAGAATCATCAATCTGTCGGGTATTATTAGAAGAACCAAAGGAGTGAAGGTGTCTGTGATCTTGGTGGGTCCAAAGCGCTACAACGAACTTTATGGTAAATTCCCTAACCTTAATGAGTTACTGGCCTGGGGGCATGCGAAAGTAATAAAGGAGCTCTCGGAACTCGTTCCTCAATGCTCTCGTGCACTGAGTGACCAATTTGCCAATCCCCGTATCCTCGAGCGTGCTCTCGCGCGTCAGGAAGTAAATGTGGAGCTTCAGCAGCGCACAAAAGGGGAAAGCGATGTGGCTGTTGCAGCGGCATCTATCCTAGCACGGGAGGGTTTTGTGCGGTGGATGGAGAAGGCCTCCGAAACATGGGACCTTCCTCTTCCGCTGGGGGCTGGAGCCCCAGTTCTCCAATCGGGCCGGGATTTTATCGCTCTGCATGGTCGAGAACGGTTGGGAGAGGTTGCGAAATTGCATTTTAAGACGACAAATCAGTTGACCAGCACAGAAAATGAATGAGTTCTTATGTTAGTTCTCTTCTGTCGTTACATGCGGCACGAGGTGTGCTGTAAATAGAAATTGTAAGCGATTTAATGTCTACGATTACGAAACGAGATTTGGTTGTCCGGATCAGCAACGAGACGGGGTTAACGCAGCAACAGGTGTTTGACGTGGTTCAGAAGACCCTCGACGCTGTCACTTTGGACCTAGCGCAGGGAAACACTGTGGTTATGAGAAATTTCGGCACTTTCGAAGTTCGCCAGACGAAAGCCAAGGTCGGGCGGAACCCCAAGGATCCGGGGAAGGACGTGCCGATCCCGCCACGGGCAGTGGTGAAATTTAAACCGGGAAAGGAATTGAAGGAAAAAGTCGCCCGCATCCTTCCGGCAATCCAGCAGCAGGTCCAAGTCGACCTGGGCTAGCGGTCCAGCGGAAAACCTCTGGGTGACGCTGCGAGGGAGGCTGGATTTCCAGCCCGATGAGGGTTTGTGTCGGTGATGTGCTTCTGGCACAATCGGCCCATGTGGAGGTATCTCATGTTCGCTGCTGCGCTTGGGTCATGGACCTTAACTTCCTGTGGCAGTGGCGGCTACAGCGGCTACATGACCCGTTCTTACACGATCAAGGGTGTGCGCTACAATCCGATGAGCATCGAGGAGGCTCTGCGCTACGATGAGACAGGGATTGCCTCGTGGTATGACGAAAGCAGTTTTTTCGGCTTTAAACGTGGCGATTCCTCGCTTGGAGAAAAAGTCGGGCGTTTTGACGTTAGTGGAGCTCACAAGACCCTGCCGCTCCCCTGCCGCGTCAAAGTGACAAATCTCAGCAATGGTAAATCCGTCACGATGCGACTTAATGATCGTGGACCTTTCATTGCGGGGCGGATCATCGATGTCACTCCTCGAGCGGCGAGGAAGCTGGGGTTCAAGGACAAGGGTCTGACGAGAGTAAGGGTTGAATGCCTGAGCGTGGGTGATGGCAGGTATAAGCGAAAGGCAAGGCGATCACGTGGGATCCCGTTTGTGCCTTTTTTTTAAGCGGAATGTGGTGATTCGCAGGTCAAGGGAAACGGTAAATTCACTGGCCCGCAGTGAGGAAAGCTGTTACGAGCTTCGCCCCTCGACGAGAAATGGCTCAGGAAGAGACAAAGGAAGTTCGCGTATTTGCCCCTGCAACGGTGGCAAATGTAGCGTGTGGCTATGACGTTCTGGGTTTTGCTATTGAAGCGCCCGGGGATGAAGTAGTGGCAAGGCATTCGCCTGAGCCGGGTTTGCGGATCGTGAAAATCACTGGAGATGATGGGAAACTACCAATGGAGATATCCCAGAACACTGCGGGGGTGGCGGCTCAGGATTTACTGCGCCATCTAGGGATGCTGGATCGCGGGGTGGATCTGGAGATTCACAAAAAAATGCCTTTTGGTAGTGGCCTTGGTTCCAGTGCGGCCAGCGCGGTGGCTGGAGCCTACGCTGTTAATAAATTGATCGGGGAGCCTTTGACGAAGAAACAGCTCCTCCCTTTTGCGATGACTGGAGAATCGAGCGCAGATGGGGCGTGGCATGCAGACAATGTGGGGCCATGCCTTCTCGGAGGGATCGTATTCATCCGGTCAAATCAGGAATTGGACATGGCGCAATTACCAGGGCCAGAGAACCTCTGGGCGACGGTGGTTCATCCTGACATTGAGATTCTTACCAAGGTGGCCAGAGAGATCCTTCCACGCGAAGTGCCCCTCGACAATGTCACACAGCAGGTAGGCAACCTCGGAGGTTTGTTATGCGGACTGATTCAAGACGATTATGAGTTGATCAGTCGTTCGATACACGACGTGATTGCTGAACCGCGCCGCCAGAAACTGATTCCCGAGTTCTACAGGGCCAAGCGAGATGCGATGGCCGCGGGGGCCCTTGGATTCAGCATATCGGGTGCGGGTCCGAGTGTGTTCGCCCTTTGCGAAGGGGAAGAAACGGCTCGTCGGGTAGGGGAAGAGGTTTCGCGCGTGTTTACAGAGGCTCCGATCCAGAGCCAAGTATACATATCGAGGATCAACCCTCGTGGAGTGCACGTAGTCGATTGATGCCCTTAAGTCCTGCGGGCTGTGCCTCAAAGTAGAAACCAGATACCCAGCCGTTGTCCGTGGCCCAGAAATTCTACAGCACCTCATCAGCTGGCAGATTCGTCGATCTAAAGCAGGCAGTTTTGCGGTCGCTGCCATCGGATAACGGGCTCTATATGCCTGCCGAGGTGCCGGAACCGAATGAAGTATTACAGCCGGATTGGCGGGAATGGTCTTTTGCAGAGCTCAGTTACCGGGTAGCGTCAGCATTTTTTGACGGGTCCGTTCCGGAGAAGGATTTGCGTGAGATGGTCGGTCAGGCTGTGAATTTTGATGCGCCGCTGGTGAAGATAGCGGAGAGCGTGAATATTCTGGAGCTCTTTCACGGACCTTCGCTGGCTTTCAAGGATTTCGGAGCTCGTTTCATGGCGCGCCTGATGGGTTGGCTGACTCGCGAAGATGATCGCGAGTTGACAGTGCTGGTGGCAACCTCCGGAGATACCGGCGGGGCGGTAGCCAGTGCTTTTCACCGGGTGGAAGGAACAAGAGTCGTGGTGCTGTATCCTCGTGGTAAAGTCAGTGCTCTTCAGGAAAAACAACTCACGACCCTTGGCGACAACGTCACCGCGCTGGAGGTGAGGGGCTCTTTCGATGATTGCCAGCGGCTGGTCAAGGCGGCGTTTCTCAATGAGCACCTCTCCGAGAAACTGAACCTGACGTCCGCCAATTCGATCAATATTGCCCGTTTGCTTCCTCAGGCGTTTTACTACTTTCGTGCGGCTCAGCAGATGCCCGAAGAAGCGAAGCCCGTTTTTGTCGTCCCCAGTGGTAATTTTGGGAACCTGACAGCTGGGCTTCTGGCCCGCCAGATGGGGCTCCCCGTCAGCCATTTTGTGGCAGCGACAAACCTCAATGATGTGGTTCCGTCCTATTTAAGAAGCGGTCACTATGAGCCGCGGCCCAGTGTTGCAACCATTTCAAATGCAATGGACGTGGGGGCTCCCAGCAACTTTGACCGGATCCTTGAGCTGCATGGGCGGGAGCACTGCCGGGTCGCCGGTCAGATTTCTGGATTTCACTTTGATGATCGCGCGACCAGAAGGGCTATCAGAGAAGTCAAGGAGACCACCGGCTACACGATCGATCCTCATGGAGCGGTTGGCTATCTAGCTGCCCAGCAATGGAGAAAAGAGTCTGGAGACAATGAAATGGTGATCCTGGAGACAGCTCACCCCTCCAAATTTCTGGACGTTATGGAAGAGGAGCTAGGCCCCGGCGCGGTGGAAATTCCGGAGCGTCTTGCCTGCCTCGCAGCGCGGGATAAGATAGCGGTTGATATGGGGGACCAGGAAGGTCCTTTTCTCGATTGGTTATCCGGAATGATGTCCTGACGCGGACAGCAAATTCAGCTGCCGAAGGGGGCAATGATCAGTTCATCCCCCGGGAGTATCTCGGGCGCTTCGCCGTCGGGAAACGTGCCGCGGACAGGATTTGCAGAGGCTTGATTCTTGTCCGTATAGATGTGGTCCACCATGAGGCGTCCGTAAATGCCGGATTGCCTGCGGATGGCCAGGATTGTCCCTGGTGGCATATCCCTGTGAAGCTCAATGATGGCAAATCCTCCCGACTGTTGGTCTGGCTGCTTGGCGACCCACTCGATGACTTTAGCTTGGAGCCATGCCTGCTTGACCGTAGAGGCCCGGGCTTTCTGCTTTTTCGCAGATTCAATCATGCGCTTTGAGATCAGTCCCTCCCGAGCTTCCCGTTTCAAAAGCTCATTTTCCTGCTCTGCTTTTGCAAGTTCTTCTTCCAGCTGAGCTCGACTTGGAGTGGCGGTTCCATCCTTGGTGACAGATGCTGTATCTGGCTCGGAGGGACTATCCTCAGGTCCTGCCTTGGCTGTTCGGGAAGTGGCGTCGGATTCGGAAGGTAAAGGAGCCGTGTTTGTTTTCGGGTTGGGCTCCTGTGCCGAAGCGAGGCCCGTCTGGGGAAGAGGATTTGAGGGTGGAAGGGCTGGTGTTTGAGTGAGTTGGATCTGTTGCGTGTTAAGGAGGTCAAGCTCTGCACGCAACTTCCGGATCTCGGCTTCATCATCACCTTTACCCATTTTCATGACGGAAAGGGCTATGGCGACCACGAGAAGTAAGCCCGTTGCCCCCAGAAGCATGGTGATCAGATTCATGCCTAAAGTCTGGGGTATCCCCGTGAAAAAGTCAAAAACCCAGCGGAGATACCTGCAGTCACAGGGCACGCAGGGCTTGCGGCGGCGGGAGTGCGCCGCTACAGGAAAGCGGATGAGCGCTCCGGAGAAGGGCTACAAGGGTACATTATTGCTGCCGCAGACGAGTTTCCCCATGCGGGGGGATCTTGTGAAGAACGAGCCTAAGCGCCTCGCGCAGTGGGAGAAGGACGGTATTTACCAGAAGATTATCGCCCGCCGTCGCTCAGAGGGAGCTCCGAGATTCATTCTTCATGATGGACCTCCGTTTGCGAATGGGGATGTGCATATGGGGACCGCTCTCAACAAGGTCCTCAAGGACCTTGTTGCGAAATCACAGACCATGTCGGGTTACGAAGTCCCATTCATTCCGGGTTGGGATTGTCACGGCCTTCCCATTGAATTCAAGGTAGTTCAGGAGGCGCGGGATGAGGAGCCTGCTGAGATTCGGAGACGTTGTGAGCGCTTTGCGCGGAAGTGGATCGACACCCAGAGGGAAAGTTTCCAGCGCCTTGGGGTGTTTGGGGACTGGGCAAATCCCTATCTCACTCTCGATCCCAGCTACGAGGCGGAAATCATTCGTGTTTTTGCCAAGTTGGTCGAGGGGGGCGCAGTGTATCAGAGCAAAAAGCCGGTGCAATGGTCCTACGGCGCTCATACTGCTCTTGCAGAGGCAGAGGTGGAGTACAAGGAGAAGATCAGCCCTGCGATCTGGGTGCCCTTTGCCTTAACGGAGGAGTCGGAAAGTAAGTTTCGTGAAGCGACGGGTTCAGTCTCGGGGGAATCTCACAAGTTCGTGATCTGGACGACGACGCCATGGACCCTGCCTGCCAATGTAGGACTAGCGGTGCACCGGGATTTCACCTATCTGGCCGGATGCTTTGAGAATCAAGAGGGAGTGAGTCACCGGCTTGTCCTGGCGAAGGACCTCTTGGAAGAGTTCACCGCCAAGACCGGGTTCGCCCCGCGTGGGGAGATGGTTGAATTCAAGGGAGCTCTTGCCGAGGGCCTTGAGGCTCAGCATCCCTTTCTGTCGCGCTCTTCAAAAATCATTCTTGGGTCCTTTGTCACGACGGAGACGGGGACAGGTATCGTGCATGTAGCACCGGGGCATGGAGCAGACGACTATGTAGCGGGCAGGGAGTATGGGCTTGAGGTAGTCTCACCGGTAGATAGTGATGGGAAATTTACAGAGGAGGTCGGTATCCCTGATCTTGTAGGGCGGCATGTCTTCGAGAGTAATGAAGAGATTATAGGTATGCTGGAAGGCCTGTCTGTTCTTCTGGGTCGAGAAGAATACAGGCACGACTACCCACATTGCTGGCGGTCCAAGACGCCAATTATATTTCGCGCCGTTGAACAGTTCTTTATTTCGCTGGAAGGGCTTAGAGATACCGCCCTCTCCGAAATTGATAAAACGGATTGGTTGCCCCACTGGGGACGGAATCGGATTTACGGAACCGTGGAATCCCGCCCGGACTGGTGTATCAGCCGCCAGCGAACCTGGGGAGTCCCGCTTCCCGTCTTTTTTACCGCTGAGGGCGAAGTGCTTCTTGATGCAGACCTTGCCCGAAAGGTCGCAGATCTGGTGGAGAAGGAAGGAACCAATATCTGGTTTGAGCTCGAAGAAGCTGACCTGGTAAGTCGCTTGGGATTGCCAGAGGGCACTCGTAAATGCAGGGATACCCTCGATGTTTGGATTGACTCAGGAAGCAGCCACGTGGCGGTTCTGGACCGTCATGTAGACTTAGAGAGCCCGGCAGATCTCTACCTCGAGGCGACTGATCAGCATCGGGGATGGTTTCAGAGCTCTCTTATGTTGAGCGTAGCCTATCGTGGTTGTGCCCCGTACAAAACGGTAATGACCCACGGATTCGTGGTCGATAAGGACAAAAAGGGAAAGCTCTCCAAGAGCGAGGCGGAGAAGTCCGGCAAGCCGATTGATGCAGCTCACTATTACAACAAGTATGGAGCAGATATCCTGAGGCTCTGGGTCAGCAGTGTTGACTGGCAAAGTGAGGTGCCATTCGGGGAGGATCTCTTCAAGCAGGTTGCAGAGCCCTATCGCCGGATTCGTAACACTCTGAGGATCTTGCTGGGCAATCTACACGGGTTTGATCCGGAGCGGAACTCAGTGGATCCGGGCAAGATGACTTTGGTGGACCGGTGGATTCTTGAATGTTTAAATGAGGTGGTAAGGGAATGCCGGCGAGCCTATGATGCCTATGAGTTCCGGAAAGTATTCACGGTAATCAATCAGTTCTGTGCCCGGGAACTGAGTGCGGTCTATATCGACCTTACCAAGGACCGACTCTACTGTGACAGGGAAAATTCTGATCGCCGCCGGGCAAGTCAGACGGCCATGAACAGCGTTGTCGATATTCTAACGCGACTTCTGGCTCCTATCCTTGCGTTCACTGCAGAGGAGGCATGGGAGCATGCTGGACGAGAGGGAAGTGTGCACGAGCAGGATTTTCCCGTGCCCGACCAGCGCTTTGATGGCCGGGAAGCGACAGACGAGGTTGATAAACTCCTCGAAGTTCGAGAAGTTATCCAGAACGCAATTGAAACAGAAGTGCAGGCGAAGGCCTTCAACAAAAATAACGAGGCAGAAGTCGAACTGACCCTCCCCGCTGACCATGAATTGCGCGAGCTCTTGAGTAATCGTGATTTTTTCACGGAGTTCTTCATTATATCGGACCTCAAGCTTTTAGAGGGTGACCAGATTTCTGCAAAGGCGAAGAAGACCGAGTATCCCATGTGTCCGCGTTGCCGCCGCTATGAACCTCTATCCTCGACAGGCGCTTCAGGGGGGGGAGGATTGTGCCGCCGGTGCGAGGAGGTCATGTCCAGCACTGAGTGATGAAGACCTTTCCTCGCCTCCTTCTCTTCCTGGTCCTGCCCCTCTATGCGCTGGATCAGATAACGAAGTGGATGGTGGTTCTTAATTTTGAGGCGCCAGCTCCCGGGTTTAACGTCTCCTATCAGAATCACGTTGTGATCGAAGATTTCTTTACGATTGTTCGTGTGCATAACCAGGGGGCAGCTTTCGGAATGGGAAATGATACGGCGTGGGCGCCCTTCGTCTTTTTCCTCATCGCGGTAGTGGCGCTTGGGCTGATCCCTTTCTTCTGGCGGCGGGGAGCCTTTCACATTCTCCCCCTCAGGCTGGCTGCAGGGCTAATGATGGCGGGGATTCTGGGCAACCTGACTGACCGGATGCTACAGGGATTTTTTCTTCCTGCTTACGAGAATGCTGGTTTTTTTGCCCGATTGGCGCAGGGCTACGTCGTTGATTTTCTTGATTTTAATATTGGACTGGAAACCAAACTGACTCCGCATGGGCACTGGCCCTCATTCAATGTCGCGGATTCATGTATATGCGTGGCGGCATTTTTTCTCATCCTCTCGACGTTTCTGGCAGAGGACAAAGGTAAAGACGAGGGAGGGGGAGAGAGTAAATAATTGGGTAGCGATTCGTTAGGAGCGGATCAGATAATATCAGCAGCCTGCGACGATTCTTAGCATAGAAAGAACGGAAACCTTTATGAAGACCTAGAAAGTGGAAATTTGGAAAGCCATTCTGGTCGGAATCGTGCAGGGACTCTCCGAGTTTCTCCCCGTATCATCTTCGGGTCACATCGCACTACTTCAGCACGCCCTTGGGATGCGGGAGGCAGGTGAAGGCGCCCAACAGGACATTACTTTTGAGCTAGTACTCCATCTGGGAACTTTTCTAAGTGTCGTCATTTATTTTCGGAGGCGCTTAACAGGATTACTGTTGTGCCTGTGGCAGGGTGAAAGAAAGGAGGATCGAACTATGATTCTTTGGTTGGGCATGGCTACCGTGCCGGCCACTTTGGCGTTTTTCTCTGCGAGGGACCTTTTTGAGGGTGCCTACGATAATCCGGTTCTCGTGGGTGGATGTCTTCTAGCCACCGGCGTGATTCTTCTCCTGCCCAAATTTTTTCCCCGGGAGAGCCGGGAGTTTGGCTTGCGGCAGGCGATGTGGATGGGCGTCGCGCAGTCGCTGGCTATCCTGCCTGGAATTTCACGGAGTGGGGCCACTATTACCGCTGGGCTCCTTTCTGGAGGTAAGGCCTCAAAGGCGGCAGAATTTTCGTTCCTCATGTTCCTGCCCGCGATTGGAGGGGGAACGCTCCTCAAGCTGAGAGAGCTTAGAGATATTATGCAGGGCGAAGCTGCCGTTGCCTACCTTCTTGGGTTTGTGGCGGCCTTTCTTTCGGGACTCTTTGCTGTGTATCTCGTTCTCAAGACCATTCAAAAAGGGAAGTTCGAATACTTTGGCTACTACTGTTTCCTGATTGGGATTGCGGCCATGATCTACTTTAGCTGTCGGTAACAGAGCGGTCTTTTGCGCGAGAGGGAGTTGGCAAATGAAGGGGATTGGTCATATTCGAATCACCGCATGTTGGCTAAACGTATTATTCCCTGTCTGGATGTCACCGATGGCCGTGTCGTAAAAGGAGTGAATTTTGTCGACCTTCGTGATGCTGGAGATCCTGTCGATTGCGCAGTGGCCTACAACGAACAGGAGGCTGACGAAATCGTGTTTCTCGATATAACGGCCTCTTCCGATGAACGTGATACGATGCTGGAGGTTGTGCGCAGAACTGCGGGGTGCTGTTTTGTTCCGCTGACGGTCGGGGGAGGTATCCGGGAAGTGGAGGATATGCGAAAAATGTTGTTCGCCGGTGCTGATAAGGTCGGGGTAAATACCGCTGCTATCAACCGCCCGGAGGTTGTCGATGAGGGGGCAGGCACTTTCGGCAGTCAAGCGATTGTAGTGGCGATCGATGCCAAGCGGCAGGGATCCGACAAGTGGGGAGTTTATACCCATGGTGGGAGGAATCCAGTTGAGGGACTCGATGCAATCGAGTGGGCTCGTGAGGTTTATAATCGCGGTGCCGGTGAGATTTTGCTCACCAGTATGGACGCGGATGGGACCAAGGATGGGTATGATATTGAGCTGACGCGTGCCGTTACTGATGCGGTGGGAATCCCGGTGATTGCCAGTGGGGGTTGTGGGACTCTCGATCACATGGTGGACGTATTGCGCGATGGGAATGCTGATGCGGTTTTGGCCGCCAGCATTTTTCACTTTGGAGAGTTCACAGTTCCGGAAACAAAGAGATACCTCCAGGAACGAGGTATTCCGGTTCGCCCTGAATTTGAAAATCAGCGGGACGAGAGAGCTGAGTAAAATTCTCTCCCGAGGTATTTATCCGCTGTAAACCCGCTCAACCCGCGGGGTGATACCGGTAAAAATCGCCCATGGGATGGTCCCTGCTTTGTGCGCAACCTCGACGACCGGTATATTGGATCCGAAGAGTTCAACCTCATCGCCAGGAGAGCACTCCGGCAGATCCGTCAGGTCCGCCATTACCTGATCCATGGTGATTCTCCCCAGGAGCGGAACCCGTCGACCCCGGACAAAGACCTCCGCGTTTTTCTCTGGAGCAACCCGGGGATAGCCATCCCCGTATCCGATACCGATTGTTCCCACTTTTGTGGGGCGAGTTGTGATGAAAGTTCGCCCGTAGGAGATACCATGGCCGGGGGGGAGATTTCGGATGACTGCGATTCTGGACTTCAGATTCATTACAGGTCGGAGCGAGATCTCAGCGTTGGCAACGGGGGGCACTCCATAGAGCATCAGTCCGGGACGTACCAAGGTAGTGGTGCGGGACTTATATCCGAGGAGTCCTGCTGAGTTAGCAAGGTGAATATGAGTGAGCTCTCCCCGCTCAGGAAGAGATTCAATCAGGGTGTCGAAAGACTTGAACTGTTTCATGGTAAAAGCCGTGTCCTCATCGGCGCTGGGCAGGTGGGATCCTATCCCGGTTACCTTGAGGCCTGGGAGTGCCCGGATAGCGAGCAGAGCAGGTAGAGTGTCGGCTGGGAGAAAGCCGCCGCGCCCCATACCGGTATCAACAGTAATATGAGCTTCCACGACCGAGCCTCGGGCGCGGGCAAGGTGGTCGAAGTGTTCTGCCTCTTCCATGGTATTCAGGCAAGGAAGCCATTGACAGGCTACGACTTCCTCTCGCTCGGCAGGAAACGTTCCTCCGAGTAGGTAGATGGGGGTCTGAACCCCAGCTTCGGCTAGACGCCTCGCCTCGCCAACGTTGGCTACTCCGAAAAACGTGAGGTCCTCGTGGTCCAAGGTTTTTGCGATTGCTTCCAGCCCGTGGCCATAGGCACTGGCCTTGACCACGGCCATCACCTGCTGGTTGCCAAGGTTTCGGATCGCCTTTAAATTGTGTCGCAGGGCTGCAAGGTCGATCTCAGCCCACGAGCGGGGAGGGCTTTCAGGGACAGCGCTCACTCCTTAAACTCTAGGGAAAAATGGGAAGCTGCGCAAACTCAGACGGAGCTTCCGGAGATGACTGCGAGATTCTGGGGCGCACCGATTCAGGAGGCAGCACGCTTCCCTGCCCCTGCGCTTCGGCAAGGACGGTCGTTCAGTCTCAGTGGCTGAGAACTAAGGCTCAGGGGCCTACCTGTTCTTGGCCGCCTCAGAGGCATACTGCAGGTCACGTCCGAAACCTGAGATCGTTTCGCATGAAGTCAGCATCGAAAAGGCTACGAGACTACCGAGGACGAACACAAGTTTGAGGATCTTACTTCCGGAATTCATTTTGTTTTATTGATAATTCACAGATTCTTATCGTTCCCGGCAAGAACCAAATGAGAGTATATGGTGCCTCCGGTAGACAGAGCAGGCAGCTACTGCTCTTTAGATTTCTCAAACACCATGAAATGTTGCCAGGGCAGCAAGTTGGAATCAGTACTTTTCCACTTCAATCCAACCGCCTCCATTTCTTTTCGGGATTGCGCTTCCGTCATTTTGTGGAGCGGCTTAATAGGAACGGTAGGATCCTCAGCGCGGTATTCCAGAAGAATAATGCGCCCCCCGGGCTTCAAGGCCTTGAAAAGGGACTGCATCATTTCACGGGGATGAGAAAATTCATGGTAAGCATCAACCATTAAGGCGGCATCGATTGAGCCTGCTTTGAGCTTGGTGTCATCTACTTTTCCGAGATGAGCTTCAACGTTGGACAGCCCCAGCAGTTTCTCTTTCTTTTCGAGAAAGGCGACCATCTCAGGTTGAATGTCGACGGCGATGACCTTGCCCTTCGGAACCAGTGGCGCGAGGCGAAAAGTGTAGTAGCCTGACCCGGCTCCTATGTCTGCAATCACATCAGTGGGTTTGAGGTTCAGAGCGGCTATGGCTTTGCTGGGTGCTTCTTCCTCTTCACGATTGCCTCGCTCCAACCAGCGGATGGCCTGGTGCCCCATTACGTAGGAAATTTCCCTTCCCATGTAGTATTTGCCGGTTCCATCGAAGGTCTTGCGACCTTTTGAATAATGACTGGGCCATTCGGTCTGCCCTGTAGTTCCCGTTTTATCTTCACCGGTTTCGGCGAGGGAGACCAAAGGCATAAGGAGACTATAGAATACGACAGGGAGGCGGGCCATTGTGACAGGTCAGTTCGAGTTTCATTGACAAATTTCGGGGTTCTCAGGGCTGGGCGCAACCAGAAAGCTCAACAGTGGCAACCACAGAAAGAGAAGAAGTGGGAAGAGTGATCATAATCAGGGAGGTTTCAGAATAAAGTCTGCAGTGATGGCAACTTCAGCGGGTTCCAGGGGTTTGATCTCGAGCGGATCTCCGCCTGGCCTGAATCATGAATCCTGCCTCAACCCTTGCCTGTCTCTCACTTTGTTGCCTGTTGCCCGCACTGATGGCGCAGCAAAATCCTCCCAATCGTGGGGGAAATGGCCCCGGTGATGAACCAAGGGGCGAGCGCGGACCACGGCGTGGTCCGGAGCAATTCCTTCGGAGACTTCCTGTAGTGCAAGCCCTTGACGGCGACGGGGACCTCATCATCAGCGAGGAAGAATTGAAGGACGCGCCTGCAAAGCTGAAAACTCTTGATAAGAACAGGGACCAGATTCTCGAAGGTGCCGAAATCCTGCCCCCGCCCCCGGAGGGTCGGGAGCCTCGGGGGGGGGAAGGCCGGGGTCCAGGTAACGGCGGAGGACCAGGCGGAGATGGATTTTTGATGCGGCTCCCCCTGATGTCGGCTCTTGACCGGGACAGAGACGGAAAGATCTCCTCCGAAGAGCAGGAGAAGGCCCCCGGCGCCCTGGCCAAGCTGGATACAAATCAGGACGGCAGAATTGAAATGAGAGAGCTAGCCCCTCCGCGCCCTCATCGCGGGGGGCGGGGTCCTGGTCGGCGGGGTCCTGGAGGGCGAGGTCCGGGCTTCGGCCCTCAGCCGGAAAACGCCGATCGAAAGTCCCCGGATGAGATCGAGATACAGGATGGCGCGGCTACTATTCCGGACCGTGCGGCATTCGAAGCACTCAGCTATCAGGGGGAGGAGGTCATGATTGATACCCACCTTGCTGGAAATCAGTTTGTCAAATTTCAGATTGAAGGCGCGGATGGAGACAATCCGGAACTTTATTTTATTAATACCAAGACTCATCGAGCTCACATGAGATTCATGTCAGCGGTTGGGATTCCACGAGCCCGCCCCGGGGAAGGAGCGCAGATGAGGGGAGTACTCGTTTATCGCCCAAGATTGAAGGGATCGAGCGGGGACAGAGGGCTTTACACTTTTGAGTTTAATCCTAATGACCGATACCCTTTCGAAACGATTAAGAGGGCTTATGAGTTGCTCGTCGGGAAGAGTGCCGAGCTGAGAGGCAGGCTGGGCTACTATCCAATGCCTGCTGCACTGATCCGTTATCGTGAAGAAAAAGATCTTTATGATGACGCGCCATTCCGTGTCTATCTGGACGAAGACCTCTTTGGTGATATTGATTACCTTCCACTTAATCAGGGGGAGAGTTTTGGCCGTCTGAGGATTATGGAGCTCGATGAGTATCCACGGCCTCGCGAGATTGTTGTTTACAGATCCCTTCCGAATGAAATGCCCCGCACTGCGGGGATTATCACGGAAGTTCGCCAGACTCCACTTTCCCATGTGAACCTGCGAGCGATTCAGGACAAGGTGCCAAATGCTTTCATCGCCGGGGCGGCTCAAATGAAGGAGGTCAGCTCCCTGGCAGGTAAATACGTTTATTATAAGGTTGATCCGGAGGGGTTCACTCTCCGGGAGGCCAAGGATGAGGAGGTGGAGGTTCATTTCGCGAAACTTCGTCCAGTGAAGCCGCAGAAGCCTTCGCGGAATCTGGAGGAAACCCGAATTCGTGCACTGGAAGACATCGGCTTTGAGGACTGGAAAAGTGTCGGGGTGAAAGCCGCGAATCTTGCGGCAATGAGCTCCTTTGAGCTTTCAGAGGAAGTAATTCCGCAGGGTTTTGCAGTGCCATTTCATTTTTATCATACCTTCATGAAACATAATGGGTTTTATGAAAAGGTATCGGAACTTCTCTCAAAGCACGAAGGAGATGGTGATTCCGAGGTGCTCCGGAAGGCGTTGGGCGATTTTCGAATGTTGATCCGAGAGGGAGATTTTCCCGATGATCTGCGAGAGAGTCTCGCCAAAATACATGCTTCGTTCCCCGAGGGAACATCTTTGCGGTGTCGCTCAAGCACGAACAATGAGGACCTGCCCGGATTTAGTGGGGCAGGGCTCTATGATTCCTGTACGCATCGAGTCGATGAGGGTCACCTTGCGAATTCCGTCAAGCAGGTCTTCGCCAGCTTGTGGAATTTCCGGGCAGTACAGGAGAGGGAATTCTATCGAATCGATCATATGCTCACTTCCATGGGTGTATTAATTCATCCCAATTATGATGAGGAAGAGGCCAACGGAGTAGCGGTAACAACGGACATTCTTTATCGCACCGAGGGAACCTACTATCTGAATACCCAGGTGGGAGAGGACCTCGTGACAAATCCAGAGGAAGACTCCATTCCCGAGGAACTGCTCCTCGACTGGTTTGATGCAGGGAAGACCAAAGTTATGCGTCGTTCTAATCATGCGAAGGGTGGGCTCATTCTCAGCCCGGAACATCTGGAGCAACTTCGGGAAGCGCTCGGAATCATTCATAACCGCTTCGCGAAGCTTTATGGCTACTCCTACGATTCCAAGGCCTTTGCCATGGAGTTAGAATTTAAGGTTACCAGAGAGGGAAAACTTAGCATCAAGCAGGCCCGGCCGTGGGTTTTCGCGGAGTAAGATTTTCCCCGGGTGCGGCCGCTGAAACGCAGGGGCCTGGGTAAAGACTAGGGCGAGATCATAGACCTCTTGCTATCTGAATCCATTTCTACCACGCTGGAGGACCTGACGATACAAAAGTCCTTTGTGGATCCAGAATTCGATGAGAATCAACCGGATATTTTTTTCAACGATACTCGTGATCGCCCTTGGTGGCATCTGTTCAAAGGCCCAAGAGCAAAATGCACAGTTGGATGCATTAGAGATTCCCCCCGCTCCTCCTCGAGCAGCTGACCGCTCAGGTTTTCTCGGCGTGAACGCCGAGGAGCTAACCGCGGACGAGGTGCAAAAGCTTGGAATCGCCGCGGGACTTCGCCTGACGGAAGTTGAGAATGACAGTCCTGCGAAGAAGGCAGGTCTTGCTATCGGGGATATTGTCCTAAGCGTCGATGGAGAAAAAACAGGTGACGTCCTTCAGTTCCGCAATCTGATTTCCGGATATCGAGAGGGTGAGGTTATACGGCTGAGCCTGATCCAGAGAGGAGAGCAGGTGGACAAGAGAGTGATCTTGGGGAACCGCCCTCCACTGCCATTGGTCGTTATTCCGCCAGAAGCGATCGGGCCGCCAGGCGTCAAAGCTCCCCTTAACCCTCGTATAATTGACCAGCGGTTTCAACGATTTGGTCTGGGAGAAGACGGGCAGCGCTTCAAAATGCGAGACAACGATGGGACAATTGAGGTTGTTGGTGCTCCGGAAGCGCGTGAGGCCACGGTGTGGGACATGTCTAACAAGGTTGCATTTGAAGGCCCGTGGGTGACGCCACAGGACAAGGCGGTTCCCTCGGCCAAAATTCGACAGCGAATCGAAAGGGTTGAAAAAACATTTGCTCTTCGGTTGCGGGGTCCCAAGGCTTTTCTTCCGCCCCGGCGCCCTGATCCGGCACCTCGTGTGCCAGCAATCCCTCCGAAGGTGGAAAATGCACCCGACCGGAAGCTTCCTGAGAAGGAACCGAGCAAATAAGTATGGCTCGGGAGTTATTTAATGGAGTTTCACAGAATTAAGAATCTCAGAGTCCTGAAGGTAATTTCCTCATCAGGATACCATGATAAAGTGCAAGGTTGGCAAGCGCATCGGCATTGGATAGACCATCGACGAGTTTTACCTGACCAAGCGGAATTTCATGCGATATGCCATTTTCTCGGACGTCCATGCCAACCGGCAGGCGTGGGAGGCGGTGCTTGCAGATATCGCGCAGCAAGGGGCGGATACTCTGGTCTGCCTTGGTGATGTGGTGGGTTATGGGCCGAGGCCTCTTGAAGTGCTCTCAGGGGTCCGGGCGGTCACTGCTAATTTCGTTCTGGGAAATCATGATGCGGCTGCATGTGGTCGACTGGACCCTTCGATATTTAATGATCGTGCGCGGGTCGTTATCGAATGGACACGGGAGCAGCTCGATAATGACGCTCTTCAATTTCTTGGGCAGGTGCCTCTCCAGATGAATGGCCCGGACGTCTACTTCGTTCATGCTGAGGTCGTGCAGCCCGGAGAGTTCGGTTACGTTGAGGGGGTTTCATCCGCGAAGGCCAATCTGGAGGCAATGGTCGAATCTCTTGGGTTCATTGGCCATACCCATCTGCCGCTTGCGTATTCAATGCCAAAGCGCGGCGGAGCGGTAACGCAGTTACCTCCGAAAGATTTTCAGCTGGAGCGAGGACAGCGCTACCTTGTCAACGTGGGTTCTGTTGGTGAACCCCGGACTACAGACGTTAGAGCCAGCTATGTAATTTATGATGATGCAACCCGAACAGTTTTCTTTCGTAAGGTAGCTTTTGACGTTGAGGCCTACAAAGAGGACCTCCAGCAGGCTGGCTTGGAGATTCTCCCGTATTTTGTGCAGGTCGTTGACGCGGGTAAGGCCGCAGATGCTCCTCGTCCCGCAGCAGCGCCACAGCTTGCCCTCGCGCATCTCCCGAAGGTTGGAGAGGTCGTGGCTGGAGGCCAGGGACACTTAGTCATGGGAATGCCCGGAACCGGAGGGCGCCCGGCAACCGGTATTGGGAGCTCGGGGCCGCAACCCAAGTACAGCCTCCCATGGGTTCTAAGCATTGCGGCCCTGTTCACTATCCTGGTAGTGATCATCTCTCTCGGCGTGATGCAGGACAAACAGCGTGATGCGGGAGTCGACGGACAGGCACAGCCCCAGACTCCTGGAAGAGTTCCGACAAATACAGTTTCTCCAAAAGAGGTTAACCGAGCGGATAGGGAGAAGGGTCCGATCAGGGAATTGATCGTTCAACGAGTCGGTAAAAATTTCCGAAACCTCGCGGAGCTTCGTGCAGAGGTGGGTGAATTGAGTTCAGGCAGTCCGCTGGCAGATGGCATGCTGGATCTAGGAGATGCAGGTAACGAGCCCTGTGGGATAGTTTGGGAGGGCTACCTGCGTGTCCCAGAAAGGGGATTCTACAAGTTCTCTCTTGAGGCTTCGACCGGCGCGGCTCTCCTTATTTACGGGGAGGAGCAGGTCTCTGCTGTTGCAGGATCGCAAGAATCGGCCCGGGTTCTCTGCAGAAGGGGACATGCGCCATTTCGTGTAGAATATTTCCAGCAGGGAGGGGACCAGAGCCCCGGCCTCAGTCTGACGTGGTCTGGTCCGGGGTTGGACGGCACGCTCTCTCTGGTGCTCGAGGAAGGAGCCAGCAGGGAGGCGATAGCAGGCAGTCCCCCACCGGAGGGCTCCGAGTCTGCGACAGCTGATCCGACAGCGCCTGATAGCGCTCGAGGAGACCAGCAGGATCGAACAGCTCCGGACAATCTNAGCGANAGCCTGNCNGGNTATTGGCCTCTCNATCNGCGGGCNTCNAANGNCGTATCGCGTTTTNCNGTGACGGACCGGGGAGTNGAGGAGAAGCTCATCATGANAGGTCAGCCGCTGCGTTANTTCCGNCCGNCCGCTGACCCGGGAGCNCTGAAGTGGGAGAGACCAGAGTTTGACGACTCAAACGGNTGGCTTGATGGGANNAACGGNATNGGCTACGAGGATGNNCCGGGAGACTTCAAGGAACTCCTTGAGACCAGAATTGANACAGAAAAGGGGAAGCACCCACATAGTCTCTACCTGCGAATTCCNTTNGAGGTNAAGGACCCGAAGGCCTACGAACAACTNGCGCTCTACATTTACTACGACGACGGATTTAAGGCNTACTTGAACGGTTCGGAGCTCGGNAGCAGNAATGCGCCCTTTCCTTTTTTATGGAACTCAGGATCCGCCAAGAAGAGGGACGACAGGGAGGTANTCAAAGCCGAGGCAATCAGGCTCAGCGCACGCCGGGTCAGCCAACTGATGAAGGGGACTAATGTGCTTGCGATCCATGCTCTAAATGACGGGGAGAAGAGCAGGCCGAATGCAACGAACACTGGCTGTGCGAGCACCGATATGCTCATCCTCGCCCAGCTCGTCGGCTTGCGCAAAGACGATAGCTTGCCCGAGGATTTGGCTCAGAGGAAACCGAGCAAACATGAACTGGCAATCGAAGATGCCATGATCATGGGAGAGGTNAAGGAAGTAGAGGGTGGCAGATTTGGAGGGGCCTATGATTTTGGTGGAGGCAGCCTCGACATTGGAAGCAAGAATGAGTTTGCGATCTCGGATCAATCCTTTACTGCGAGTTTTTGGTTTACGCGGAATCCCGGATCTACCGATGGCCAGGCAAGGAGGTTGATCTCCGCGGGAGCAGGTTCGGATCAGAAGGCGGGCTGGGCGCTTTGGATCCAGAAGGATGGCACGGGATTGACCTTTCGCGTAAGTGACGGGGAGTCCGGCTCAGATCTTACGGCCAAATACGAAAATCTTGTAAGTGGAGAGTGGCAGCACGCGGCGGTTGTTGTTGAGCGAGGTAGNAGCAGAATACAGCTATTCATTAATGGAGTGCTGGCAGCCGAGAAGGTTGCGGCATCCCTGCTTGACGGTAAGACCATCGGAGCTTCCTCAGGTCTTTGCATCGGGCGNAACTCTGATGACCAGCAGCATCATGCTGGTAAGATTGATGACGTTGTGCTTTGGAGGCGAGCTCTGCTGCCGGAGGAAATCGAGAGAATTTTTCAATCCGAGCAATCTGCTGGAGGACTCTTTGAATTAGATTCGCTGGATTAGATTATGGGCTAATCCCAGCCAAAATCTATCGGCTGCGGTAGGCCCAGAGATGGCTGGTTCCGCGGATATAAAGTGTATCCTCGTCCAGGGCCGGGGAAACGGATGCCGGCTCCGGCAGCTGAAAACGATGTGCCATCTCAAACTTGCTGCCGGCTTTCACCACGGAGAGAGTTCCCTCATCGGAGAGCANGTAAAGGTGTCCATTAGCTGCAACCGGTGACGCACTATATTGACCTGTGCCCCCGAGACGTCCACGGTAGCTGAGCTTGCCGGTGTCGGGGTCTACTGCGGCAAGTGTTCCTCCATTCCGAACCATGTAGATCTGGTCCCGATAGAAAATAGGAGAGGGAATCTCCGGAACACTGCGGTTGAGTTCCCAGGCGATATGTTCTTTTCCGAGCTCACCCCGTCCTCCCGGGACAATAGCCATGAGAATCGGCCTCCCCGGACGGTTCGTGATATGGGCAGACAACTCCTCTTCCGTCCACAGGTTATCGCGATTCTTGTCGGCCCATCCGAAGATTCCCTGTTGCCGCTCGCGCCGACGTAGCGGGTCAGCGGGCAGGGGAAGGCCCCACCCCGGGTGACCCAGAGGTAGTTCAGGTCGCAGAGGCCACGTAAATTTTTCATTAATTTCGTCCCGGCCAACCTTGCCGTCCTTATTCTTGTCAAATTGCAACATGGAGGCCCAGAAGGGCTTGGGATCGATCTCAGCATCGGAGACCCCGCCAAGTTGCGCGGAAGAAATATAGATCTTTTCCCTNCCCTGGACTGGAATGGCAATGGTTTCGCGTGAGAAGCCTTTCGCGAACCATTTTTCCTGACCGGTNAGGGGGTTGTATCCGACCACCCGCCCATGCCCAAGGACCACAAGCTCTTCAGCATCATGATGTCTCCAGATTGCTGGAGTCGACCAGCCACTTCTCAGGAAAGGCCGGGCGGTTTCCCAGACGAGTTTCCCGTTAGCCCGGCTGAACGCGAGGACTCGGGAACGGCTTACTTTACTGTTGTTGAGATTGGCATCATCATCTGTAACAAGAATCAGGAGGTCTTTGTAGGCGATCGGAGATGTAGAAGATCCGTAAAGACTTTTTGAGGGCTGCAAGGGTTTTTTCCAGACTTCCGTGCCGTCGTGCTGATAGGCAAGTAGGCCATAAGATCCGAAATAAACGTAGACCTTTTCTTTGTCTACAAGAGCAGAGGGAGATGCGGGGGTNTTGGCCTTATGAACCTTTTGAAGAGTGGTTTCTGGCGCGATCTGACGCCAGAGTTCCCGGCCGTTCCTGCGGTCGAGCGCGATGGTGAGAAGTCGGCCCTTTTCGAAAGCAGTGAGAAAAATACGGTGTCCGGCAATTACGGGGGACGAGAGGCCAGCGGGCAGGGTTGTCTTCCATACCAAGTCGCTGGACTGAATCATGACGGGGGGTTTTGATTCCTCCATGACTCCGGAACCGCCCGGGCCCCGGAATTGATTCCAAGTCTTCTTCGTGGCCTCGTCAGCGTATCCGAGCGAAGTAATGAGGATGCCAATCAGGATCGAGATTCTACTCACCCTCACATCTTCTCCGTGCCCCGGCGAGGAACCAAGGAGATTCTCTCCGTATGCTCCGGAGACACCTCAATGGCCCCCCGTTGCAGCGCAGAAAATTCTCACATCGAGGCAGAATCAGAAAGTGACCTCGTCCGTCTCGGAGTGAGGCTTTTTATGTGAAGGCTCTACGATTCCATTAATATTCCCTTTTCGCAGGTGTTACGTCATAGGGAAAGATATGGGCATAAAGCCAAAGGTTTTTACAGCGTTGCAAGTTTAGGCGTGGAAACACCGTTTGAACTCATCCAGACTATAGCCATGGCCTCAAGAAATGTTAAACTTATGCTCAGTGGATTTTTGCTCCTCTGCGCCAACCATTGTCCTGCGGGCCCATGGCCACAGTGGGGGGGAAGCCNGAACAAGAATATGGTTTCACCCGAGCTAGGTTTGCCGCTGGAGATCTCCGGAGGCGAGGAGCGGGAAGATCGAGAGGGAGAGATTAATATTGAGAGTGCGAAGGGGTGTAAATGGGTCGTTGCCCTTGGCTCAGAGTCGTATGGAACACCAACTGTGGGGAGTGGCGTAGTTCTGGTCGGAACGAATAACGAGAAGCCAAGAAATCCATCGATAGCCGGGGACCGGGGAGTGGTGATGGCTTTTCGTGAAAAAGACGGTGCCTTTCTGTGGCAGCTGACTGCACCCAAGCTTCCTGGTGGAGATGAAGTAGATTGGGAATACCTTGGGATCTGCTCGTCGACATTAATTGAGGGAGGGCGGGGGTATGTCATGACCAATCGGGGGGAAGTCGCATGTCTCGACCTTAAGGGGCTGGCAAACGGAAATCAGGGGATCCTGAGCGAGGGCCAATATATGGCGGGGCCAGGTAAGCAGGAAGCTGATGTGGGGCCTACGGATGCCGATATTTTATGGACCTATGACATGATCGAGGAGCTTGGAGTTGTTCCGCACAATATCACAAGTAGCTCTGTTACCCTAGTAAACGGGAAGATTGTGGCGACTACATCGAATGGAATCAATGAAGAGCATGATCATATTCCTTCGCCGAAGGCGCCTGCCCTGATCACGTTAAACGCGATGACGGGAAAGCTTGAGGCTGTCGAGCAGGCGGGTATCTCGGCGGCGACAATGCATTGCAATTGGTCTTCACCATGCATCGGTGAACGCCTTGGTCGCCCGGCGATATTCTTCGGGGGTGGCGATGGGTTCCTGCATGCGTTTGATCCGGCAGGAAAGAAATTGGACAAAGGCCACTCCGTCCTGCAGGAACATTGGCGCGTGGATGCCAATGCTCCGGAATATAGGGTTGGTGAGGACGGTAAGCCCCGGGACTACCCCTCCTACCGGGGACCGAGTGAAATCGTGGGCACTCCGGTTTATCATGAGGGAAAGGTATTCGTGACAATAGGGCAGGACCCGGAAAATGGAGATGGCGTGGGGATGCTCAGCTGCGTCGATGTGGAAACCGGAAAGCCAGATTGGACGTACAAGAAGATTAACCGATCTCTTTCAACTCCGTCTGTGAAGGACGGTCTCGTTTACATCGCTGATTTCACTGGTCAGATTCATTGTGTTGACGCTCGCTCAGGGANGGTGCTTTGGGTTCACGATACACTGAGCCGAATTTGGGGTTCTACTCTGGTTGCAGACGGCCGGATCTATATTGGGACAGAAGATGGGGAAGTGGTTATCCTGAAAGAGGGTCGCNATCTGGAAGAGGTAGGGATTGCCGAGTTTTCGGGGCCTATTTATTCCAGTTTGGTGGCTGCAAATGGGACTCTCTACGTTCAGACCCAGAACCATCTTTACGCATTCGCAAAATAATACCGGCTCTGCTCACTGGTCGCGTAGGCCATATAGGGCTTTTTTGGTCCTCACGATAAGCATATCTCCGGCAACTGCGGGAGATCCCATACATCCAGCTTCCAATTCGTTAGTTGCGATGACCTTAAAATTACGTTCAGCGGCAAGAACAGTGCCCTTCCCGTTCTCGTCGAACAGGTAGATCATTCCGCCGGCCATGATAGGAGAGGCTGAGAAGTTTCCCCCAATCCGCTTTTTCCAGATTTCGGTGCCGGTCCGGGCATCGAGACAAGTGGCTACTCCCCCATCATCCACCATGAAAAGAAGTTCGTCTCTGATAAGGATTGAGGGCTTTTTCGGGGCCGCCTTCGTATATCGCCACGCTACATGACTTTCGGTAACGTGGCCCTCTCCATCTGGACGGACGGCGAGGAGAATACCCTTGCTGAAGCCCATCGTCGTGTAAACCAGCCCGAGGCCTGCAACCGGTCTGCAGGCGGTGGAATGGGTTCCAATGGTCTCTACCCGCCAGAGCTCCTTTCCAGTGGTTGGGTTGTATCCATACAGAGCCATTGCTCCTGCGCTTACGAGAATATCCTCTCCAGCGTCTGTCCGTACTATTGTCGGGGTNCCGTAGGCCTTGCGCATATCGCCGTCTCTCTTGGGTTTTCCACTGGCGTCAAGATCGCGGTAATCGACGCTTCGAGGTGTTCTCCAGAGGGTCTTTCCTGTTAGTTTATCGAGGGCCACAACAAACTGGTGGTCAGCGCCGTCGAAGTTGAGGATGAGAGAATCGCCNTGGAGGATTGGAGAGGACCCGGCGCCCCGGAAATGATCGCATGTAAAGTCAGTACGTTTCCAGATGACCTTACCATCCAAAGCTTTGAGGCAGGCGGTATAGGGAGAGCCGAATGTCAGATAGACCAATCCGTCTTCGAGCACTGGAGTAGGTGAGGCGTAAGAGTTGAATGCATGACAGAACTGGGGTTTTTCCACCGTCCAAAGCAGCTTATCGTAGAGGATTTTGCCATTGGATTTGTCGATACAGAGAACCGACAGCTTGGTGCCCTCGGGATTCGCATTTGTTACCCAGACCCGGTTTCCCCATACCACTGGAGAGGACCACGCCTTGCCCTCCAGAGGGGTTTTCCAGGCAACGTTCCGTTCTTCGGCCCATGCCGTTGGCAATCCAGCGTTTTCCGTGTGTCCGTCCTCACCGGGACCTCGGAACTGGTTCCAGTTCTCAGTGGCATTGGATGCGGTGCAGAGAGCCGCGAGATGGAAAATGGCGAGACACGCCTGACGGAAAAACATGGTGGGATCTTCCTCTCCCCGTGACTTCCGGTCAAAGGAGAAATACGATCCTCTATCTCACTCTCATGGATTAGTTCCACCCGGTGGGTAAGAAAGCGTTTTCCCCTGACGGTAGAGATTCAGGCGTCTTTGTTGCTCCTTCTGCTCATCTGAGCGCTGGCCGGCCTTCAGGAGTGCAATGACCTTCATGGTGGTCTGAACCGCTGCCGGAAACTGATTAGCGGCGGCATGAGCAGCCGCGAGGGTGGAGAGGAGAGTTGGGTCGTCGGTAGCACCTGGAGCCTGCATCATAAACTGTGCGTAACGGAGGGATTCTGCTCCATTCCTTACGGAGGAGTCTCCTGCGGTGGCCAGGAGCCACGCAATTCTGTTCAGAGCTGGAATTTGTTTTGGCGTGTATTTCAGGCTCGTGAGAAAAGAAGACAGAGCCTCCGCTTCTCCATCTTCGCGTAGAAAGATTTCACCAAACTGGAAATGCACAGCTCCGAGCTGCAGGTTCCGTTTTTGTTCCGCCGGAACACTGGGATTCCCGGGAGGAGCCTCGTGCTTCTCCAGAAAGCTGAGCAGAGAGGCACGGGCCTCTTCGAGATAGCCTCCCTCCATAGAGGCTCTCGAAAGTGCCACAGGATCAGCAGGGAAATATTTTTTGGCCCATACTCCCTTGAAGGGAACTGCTGCCTCCAGTGCGGACTGAGGGCCCTTGCCAAGCTTCTCGAGATCTGACAGGAGACGCGATACTTCTACGGGGCCTTTATAGATGGCGCTGAGCCACCCGCCCCTGTCGATCAGGAAACTGACCGGGACCGGCATCTCATGATGGCGGTAAACACTTGCCAGAATCGATTGCTGGAGCAGAGAGAGGAGTTGTTCATCAGCCATACCTCCAGCCCCTCGAAAACCAAATCTCTCCATGGCCCGAGCTGCATCCGCTGGAGTGATTTTTTCATCTGGATTGAGGTGGTCAACGTTCAGGGCGACAACCGTGACGCCTTTGGATTCAAGCAAGCTGCGGGAGGACTCAAATGCCTCCAGTTCGGAAGCGCAAGGGGTGCACCAGCTCGCCCAGAGGTTGACAAGAACCGCCGTGCTTGATGCCAGTCGGGTAATGCTTTGTGCGTTACCCAAGAAATCCCGGTAGCTCAGTTCGGGGATCTTGAGGGGTTGCGATAGACGGATGCGAGCGATGTCGGTTGCTTCGGGAAGCTGCATTTCCCCAGACGGAAGGCTGATGGCCTCTCGCTTAACCGCCTCTAACGCTTTCCCGCGGTCCTGAATGAGAATCCAACGCTTTCCCTCCTGAAGACCTTTGAACTCCTCTTCCGCACCCCCCGCCCAGCGGACTTTGGCCGCCACGAGANGCTTGTCGGCTGGTCCCAGGCCAAAGTGAAGCCACTTGCTCGATTGGCTCATCAGACCATTACCAGCGTGGAGAGTCTTTACCCGGCGCTGGGTGGCCTCAGAGAAAATGAGCTCAACCCGGGACCCAATGGCATCCCGGGAACACTTGCTTGCAGGGTTGCCTTCAAGTCTCACGGAAATCCAACGGGAGCTCTTCGGAGGAATCTCGTTTTGAAGGAATTGCAGGCGAGGAGCGGAGCGGTTGGATAACCAGAGATCGAGATCGCCATCGTGGTCCCAATCTGTAATTGCGAGGCCTCTTCCATCCGAGGGCATTCCAAACCCACTGAGTGTTGAGATGTCCGCGAAGTCACCCTGTCCGGTATTGAGGAAGGCACAATGCCGCTCCCTTCCGCTGAAGGAGGTGCCATCACGAATGCGCTGGGCGAGATCGCTGAAAGCTCGCAGGTAGCCGGTGGTTGCCTCCTCAGGAGAGCTTGTCTCTGGAGCCTGCGACACGACCTGCCGCCAGTAGAAACTTCACAAGTCGTCAGGATCCTTCTGGGTGATGAATCCGTTGCTTACAAGGAGGTCCTCCCAGCCATTGTTATCGAGATCAGCGAAGAGAGAACTCCATGCCCATCGCCCCATGGTAGTCCTTGAGGAAACGCTGACGTCCTTGAAGCGGCCCTGTCCCAGATTCTGGAAAAGGGAATTTCCTCTGGCATGACGCTGATAGAGCGCTCGTGTTTCGGCCCTTCCTTCACTCTTGAATTTGTCCTGGAAAGCAATGCGATTACCAGCCGAGGAGAACATGTTCCCGACATAGAGGTCGGCCANTCCATTGTTGTCAAAGTCGCCCCAGCAGGCGGACATGCCAGCCGCTACATCACGGACCCCGGCTTCGGCAGCAATATCGGTAAAGGTGGGCTTACCAGATTCCCGGAGGGCATTACGATAGAGGTTATTTCCACCGAAATCATTGGCAACGTAAAGGTCCATGTCCCCATCCTGATCGTAGTCCTCCCAGCTNGCNGAATACGAGAACTTGCTATTGCCGGGATGCAGGCCTGCTTCCTTGGTCACAGTACGGAAGCGCAGGCTTCCCTCGTTCCTCAGCAGTTCGTTGCGGCCTCCATTGGTAGCGTCATGGTAGGGCATAGGCCTGGCTACAAAGGAGTGGCGATTTGCTCCAGCTCGTTGCACNTAGCAGCTCGCAAAGAGATCGAGATCNCCATCNTCGTCATAATCNGNNGCNGCCAGTGAATATGGNACTGCNGNCGGAAAGCTTTTCGCGGTTANNGGAGANAANNTTCCNGTTCCATCATTTTCAAGAACCAGAATTCCTGANGCCNTTGCGATGGCGGCATCCTGNTCNCCATCGTTATCGAANTCNGCGAACAGTGATCCAAAGCTGTGNTCGAGAAGTCCNAGGCCTGATTCACGGGATCGNTCAAGNNCTGTNCCATCCNGCTGNTGAACCAGCANTCTGTTNGGGAGACCNCCGCCATCGCAAAGGTAGATATCATCAAGTCCGTCATTATTGATGTCAGCGGCAGCAAGTNCGTGCCAGCCTCCGATTTCGATACCNAGAAGAGTTTCAATCCGTCCGACCCAGTGNTCCATNCCATNNACGANCTGAGCCTTCTCNTCAAAAGAAGCAAGNACTGCTCCTGTGGAGTCGGTGAAAGACCCTCCNCTGCCTCGAAGGCATTCTTCATNGCTGGTTACNTTCAGATCNAGAAGGGCAGGAGGATCATCCTTGGTCCATTGAGCGGTCCATCTGGCATTGATCTGCAGATGCGAATCTGCAATCTGAACATTGAGTGCAGTGGTTGCACTTTCTCCGGAGAGATCAACCTTCACGACTTTGATTTCGGCCATGGTAGCCTTGTCGTTACTGAACTTCCCGCGGAGATCCCCTAAAGCTGCGGAAAGGTCCATGGGTTTGCCATCGGTGCTGCTAGCCCGCTGGACGTGGAAGGCTCCGCCAACAGGGAGGGAAGTCATGGGAAACCCACTCAGAGGCTGGCATGTCCCCGAAGGGGGATTTGCGATGGTGCCGCGTAGGAAGTCCTTAATTTCCTTAAGTTTGAACCCGGTAGCGGAGGAAAAAACCTCGGTTTCCCAGTCCGCAAGTGAGGGGTCAGGATCTGTGTTAATCGTTTCCGACTTTGGTGGGAATCCGTTCCAAGCCGGGTCGGGACGTGACGCCTCTTCTTTCTTCTGTTGACAGGCCGGGAACAGCAGTGTCAGGAAGAGTAGACCGGCCAAGCGAAAGGAAGGGAGCATCGATTGGAGGAATCTTCCAGCAAGGAGTACCTTCCGTCAACCGTCTGCCGAGGCTAATCCTATGGGGGGTTAGGCGATCTCACCAAAACATGGAGGAATATGGGAGGGAAGCGGGTCTGCTACTGTCCGATCGCGATTCTTACGCGGGTGTAGCGGGTCGAGTTCCCGGAAGCAGGAGTCCGGTCCCGGATGGTGACAGTTTCCGTTCCATCACCATTATCTCGAGGTTCGCCAACAGTTTCTTCTGAGGAGATCCAGCCTATCAGATCGTTTGAGAATTGAACTTCGTAGGAGAGATCAAGAGCGTCCTTCTGCCTTCTAAAGGAGAGGGCCAGATAGTCAGCGCGGTCGTGCTCTACTAATAAGGCGCGATAACTATTGCCGGCATCAATGGTAGTCGGGTTGCGACCGAATCCATACTCCATTACGGTGTTCAGGGTGTCAGAATCAAGATCCACCGCCCCGCCGGTGATCAATGGGTCAGAAACGGATTCCTCAGAAAAATTCTGGTATTTCCACGAGGAGAAAGTCACGGCAAAGTTTGAAGAAGAGATACCGGGATTTCCTCCACGCTCAAGGCTGACACCCCAGTTGGCGGGACGATCAAAGTCAGTGACCGGCGTGATGGCCGGATTCCGGGCGACCAGTGAATGACCCTCTTCGTCGGTGGCATCATACCATGCGTCGTTAAAGCTGAATTCGAGGATGTTCTCGCCCACCGCATCCAGAATCTGGAGCTGTTCTCCATCGTTGCTGAGCTTGCCTGTATATTCTCCGGCGACATTCATCCCACCCTCATATCGCAAATTGAAGGCCGTGAGGTTTGCTACTACGAGGATGTGCTGCCCCGCTGCGAGGATGGTCTGGGGGGGAAAGGAAAGTGAGATTCCCTCGACGAAACTGGCGCCACTTATATCCAGAGGAATAGATCCGGTATTTGTCAGCTCAACAAATTCGAAGTCTTCCGCCGTAAGGGTTGGATCGATCGCAAGTTCACTTTCTGTCGGTGGTGACGGGGCAAAAAGAATTTCCGTTATCCTCAGGAAGTCCTGTGCGGGCGTTGGGCTGCCTGGGTAGTTAAGACTATCAATCACTACTCCCACTTCGTTTGTGAGCGTAAGGGTTTCTCCACGGGCGGAGAGCTGCCCATCGTAGCCGCTGACGAGATAGCGTTTTTCACCTGCCTTAGGACTGATGCTTCGCTCTCTAAACCCCTTGGCGTCCCGGGCTACATAAAGGCGCCCCCTTGCCGGCAGGACTGTGCCTGCGGGAAAGGAAAAGGAAATGCCTCCTGAAATCTCCCAATGCGAGCAGTCGATTGCGGTTCGATTTGGGTTTACGAGGAGAAAGTATTCTCCCCTCTGGTCGGGAGAGGCTCCTCTTGCCGTCGGATTATAGTCGACGGTTCCGAACCTGATGACCGGGGTCTCTGGCTGTCCGGTGGGAATCTCACTGAGGCCATAGAGCTGATTACGCCGCCCGGGGATGTGCTCGAACTTGATTCGGTCTGCCGCTTCCCGAAGGGTATTGCGGTTTCCCCACGAGCCCCATTTCCTGTAATCGAGATCGGCATCATCGTTCCCTCTTTGGGCGTTGTTATCATTGGGATCTATGAGGAGCGTCAGATCATCGACTCTGTCGGGAAGGTAACTGACGGGGGAAGAAGGAGGTCCTAGCAGCTGGTCCATCAGGCTTCGTACCCGGCGCAAATACATCTGGTTCAGGGTAGCATCGTTATAGACGAAAGTCTTCAGACGGTTCGAGGCCCCAGCCCGCAGATTGTTGTTTGTAAAGTTATCATCAAAGTATGCTGGCCCGCTAACCCAGTTGCGCCCAAGGCAGAGATCAATATCCCACACCAGTGGCCGCCATTCCCCGGTCCCCAGAGTATCCCGGTAGAGGTAGTAATTCTTGTGGCCATGATCCCTGTTGTTGGTGAGGTCCAAGGCCGCGAGGTAGTTGATGGTTCCTGGAATATCGATGTTGTCGTAGCCGAATTGCAGCCTCGCTTCTCCCGACAGGCCGAGTCCGGTTATGAGGTCCTGAAGGTCACGATTATTTTCATTCTTCCGGGTTTTCTTGTTTATGCCACTGGTGGAGGAATCGAGCCGGTTATACATCTTGTAGAGGGCGCCTTCAGGGTCCAGTCCCACGCGGTCTAAATAGCGATCGTCGCCATCTTCCACCATATCCGCGACACTGAAGAAGGCCCCATTTTGCTGGATGCGGACCGGAAAAGCGAAGTGTGCGGGCTCTCCCGAACGACGGACCATCTCGTAGCCGAGAGTATTCCGTGTTTTTGACTTATCAGCCCAGTTCGTGAGCATGTTGATGTCTTTCACCCGCCCTTCTCCTTCTTGGAAGAGGAAGCGGTTACTCTTGTTGAAATCGAAATCGTAGCTCTTCTTCGGGAACCCTCCCGTTGACTGTCCGTGACGGTCTGCCTGTATGTTATCGTAAAATTCCCCCAGATAGTAAACCGATCCACGAGAGCCACTCGTTGTATTAGCTCCTCCGGGATTGGAGGTGAACCAGTGAAAGATGGGGAGATTGGAATTCGTCACAGAGGAATCCGCAGCAATCGTTCCGAAGTATTCCGGCGAGTCTCGCGGGTCGGGGAACTGGGGTTGCGTGGCGCTAACTCCGGCTGAATCCGTGGCAATAACTTTCCACCGCAGCATTTCTCCCCGGCTGAGGTCGGAAGTTGAAATCGTCGCGGTGTAGATCCCATCACCAGCAAAGGCATCACCTCCTCTCCCGTCATCCAGCATGGGAGCAGTAGTTTCCTGGTCATACATGACCCGCCAGATCAGGCTGACGGTTTCGACCGGGTGCATGGTTGGAAGGACCTCGGCTTCAATGACTACACTCGTCGTGCCGAAAGACCCTTCGTAGATGGTGACAGTTTGCTCAGTGCCGTCTGAGCCATCCTGATCAAAGGGTCCACTGTCCACGATAAAATCCAGCCGATCGCCCTGACTTAGATTTCTCATGATTGAGAAATCGACCGGGCCTCCATCTGTGAGCTGGGAGAAGATCTCGTTCCCCTCATGGAAAACTCTTCCAGTTGTGCCATCCCCGGAGGCACTGAGGTTATGAAAGGTTCCCGCGATGGTGTGCAGGCCAGAGGCGTCAGAGACCCACCGTCGAATCGGATACTGCTCGGGGCCTGGGTTAGAGTCATTAGGGTGCATGCTAGTGGCCTCCAGAGAAGTCCATGGTGACGAAGCCGACGTGTTGGCATCCCAGCCACTACCGGACCACTCCTGTGTCGTGCCGTCCCAAGGTCCCGCTTGTTCACCTCCTGAGAAGGGGATGAAACTCGTATCAGGGTCATAATTTCCTGCGCCCTCCTGATAGCCGTAAAACCATCCTGAGGCGCCCTGAGTGCCCGAGAATTCTTCGGCTGAGTCAGCCACCACCGGGGGAGTATCGGTAGCGAGGGTAATCGGAGGAATATTTCTGGTGACATTTCTGATCAATGGTCCCACTGAGGAATTTCCGCTGCTGTTCGGCGCGTTGGGGCTTGGGGCAGCGAAGTAGGCAGGGGTGCTTGTCCCGCTTGCGCTGATGGCCTCGAGTTCCGGGACGATCAGGAAGTCCGAGCTTCCCGTGGAAACATTCAGCCCGTGTATGCAGAGAACATTTTCCCCCAATGACAGAAGAGATGGAGAAATATCATAATTATCATACACCACGGCCTGACTATCACTGTGGCTGGCCGTCGCCCTTGACTGGTAGTCTAGTTCGTCAGTTGGCGGTGCGTTTTCCTCTGCTACCGGGAGGGGGTTTCCATTGAGGTAAGCAACAAATCCATCATCCCACTTCATTTTCAGATTCACGGCCGAGAGGGAAGATGGATCCGGGACAGTGAAGGGGATCCGTAGGTAAATAGAGGTTGCTTCGGTGAACATTTGCTCCTCGACGTCAGTCGCGATCAGGAGGTCGTAGGCATCGGGGCTACCCGTGGCATATCCGATTGCAGCACTACCGGTATTCCACTGATTATCGGGAAAGCCGGTTGCAATCCACGAATCTGCGTTGTTGCCTTCTAGAACATCCCCGGTTCCGCTGGAGGGGACCTGGTATCTGATCGCGGTATCGGGATTGATGAGGGTTGCTGCCGAGGTTACCTGCTGGAGTCCATAGGAGATATCCTGAGCCTGAAGAGGATAGGATGGAGAAAAGTGATGCTCCACCGTCAATCCGTCAGGACGAACGATCGCAAGATATTCTCCTTCGCTGGCGAGCCTGAAGTTCGTGTGCAAGGTGCCATCCGGGTCCTGACGGTCCTTCGCCGAGGCAAAGACGAGGAGTCGCTCAGCGGGCCTCAGGCTCAGGTCAGGAAAGGCCCATTTTTTAAGATTTGTTGCGTTGTCTGTGAGGAACCACCCCTCAAGGTTCACTGTATCCGTGCTCTGGTTGAGTAGTTCGATCCAATCTTCATGGTCTCCATCTTCGTCACGGATGCTGCTCTGGTTAGATGCCATGAACTCGGCGATAACCAGAGACTGGGAGAATGAGGGAAGCGCGGCAGTGGCCATGATGGCCACGACAACCGCGGGCACCACGAAGCGGTTAAGGGGTTTCATTAAATGGAAAGGGGCTATCCTGTGTGATCGTCACTCAGGGCTTACTTAAAGGCAATGACAGAAAGAGGCCGGCTTTAGGCCGGCCTCCCTCAGATAAGGTAGAATCTGTCTTTCCAATCAGCGGGTAGATCAGGGTTCAAGCTGCAGGAGGCGATAGTAACGCGCGGATGCGGGGGCATCAGGAATAATAATTTCCGTCTCTCCCCCAGCGGCTCCGGGAACTGTCGCTCCAATGTTACTCCAGTTCTGGAGGTCGCTGGACTGCTGGGCCTGATAATCCTGTCCCTGATTGGATGTCCATCGAAGGGTTACATTACCCTCCTGGTAAGAAAAATCGATTAGACGCAAACTTGCCACCTCACCGGGAGAGAATGGACGTCCATCAGGCTGCAGCGGGTTGTCTGGAATAGTGGGATCGATAATCAGGTAAAAGTTGGATCCATCGGATCCGTCGTTGTCGCTTCCATCAACACCGCGCGGACTTAAGGCTAGTTCAATGTAGTCTCCGGCTCTCGCATCGACAAATGACCATGCTGTCTGCCCCTGGGTGTCGTCTCCTGCAATCGTTGTGCTGTGCAGTTGCTGCCCGTTGTGCAGGAGAATCGCGGTTACCCCATTGCCTCCGGCACTCACCTTCTGAACGGAGTAATGAAGAGCGAGTTCGGCATCCTGATCGACTTCCCACCGGCGTGTAGCCCAGTGAACTACACCATTGTTGTCTCCACTTGGGTGTCCGTCGAGGGCCCCTAACGCGGTCCAGGGAGGATTGACTGCGTTCCCGGACACGTCACTCCAATCAAAGGCAAATCCATCCCAGAAGTTTTGCTCACTTGGGAAGGGAGTTCCGTCGGAAGGGAAGAGGATGAAGTTTGAGTTAGCGGGAGGCTCACCGTCCGCGGTGATATCGTAATACCCATGAGTCCATCCGTATTCTCCCTGCGGGTCGTCGCTGAACGGGAAGTCAAATTGCGAATCAGCGATCGCAGTGAAGTTCTCCGCAACGTTAGAAAATCCATCGAGTGGATCGAATCCGGTGGCTACCTCATGAAAATCTCCGAAGGAATCATTGTCGGTATCAGAATTGCGAGGATCAGTCCCGGCGTCTGCCTCTGCACCATCTACCAAACCATCGCCGTCTGTGTCAGAGAGGGTGGGATCCGTCCCCGCCAGAAATTCAGCTTCGTCGGTAAGCCCATCGGAGTCATAGTCGCTGCCATTAGACAGTTGTTCGAGATCGCCAGGAAAGAAGAGCTCTTCCCACAGGTCAAAAATCCCATCTTCATCCGTATCTGGGGCGTTGGAAGGAATGAAAAGGCTCCCATCGGGCTGGAGGGCAACAGCAGGAATCCGGTTATCGATTCTCATCGAGTTGGCGGAGCCGTCGCTACCATCAACGGCGCTGGTCTGCCCCTGGGGGCTGAGAATGAGATCGAGCACGTCACCGTTAGAAATATTGGCGTAGTAGATTCGGTCTACGCCCGTGGTGTCGCTGACAACAGCACTATCGAGCCGCTCTCCGTTCAGGTGTAAGGCTCCGGTGACTCCGTCGCCATTGGGGTTCACCTTACGTGTTGACCAGCTGATTCTCACGGCAGACTCACCGTCCAAGCCCCTTGCCGTCCATCTCCGAACGGTCCAATGTTCCTCGTTGGGCGCGCTATTGGTTCCATTCGGGTGGCTGTTTTCGGCTTCCAACAGGGTCCAAGGGGCTCCGCCGGGAGCCAGACGCCATCCTGTGCCCCTCCAGCTTTCGGCGGGGAAGGGGATAAAGTCCGAGACGTGGTCATAATCGATTCCGCCACCATCGAGGGAAACATTCCGGTAGCCGGATTCCCATCCGCCTTCTCCTTGGGTCTCAGAGAAGCTCAAAACGGAGTCTGCAAGAGTTCCCGAAAGTGGTGTGTCTCCTTGGCTGTTGGGATCGCTTCCTGCCTCCAGCTCTTGGCTGTCACTGAAGCCATCTCCATCGGAGTCCGCGTTACTGGGATCGGTCGCAGGAACGCCGAATATCTCATCCCCGTCATTCAGACCATCGCCGTCACTATCAGGGTTACAGGGGTCAGTTCCAAAGGTCTCAATTTCTGCACCATCGTCGACTCCATCTCCATCAGTGTCGCCTATTGTGGGATTTGATCCGCTGGCGACCTCGATTTCATCCGCGGCCCCATCGGCATCCCAGTCTGATCCTGCGGCTAACAGAGTGAGGTCTTCGCCGAGAAGATCTATTTCAATAAAATCGGGGATCGAGTCACCATCTGAGTCCAAGGCATCCATGGGGATGAAATATTTTCCATCGGGTTGAACTGGAGCAGCCGGGATCTTCGTGTCGATGCGCATCCAGTTGGCAGAGCCATCGCTCCCATCAATGCGGTTCCCACTGACGCCGACCGGTGTCACTACCTGGTCGATGATATCTCCATTCTCGATCGTGAGGTAATAGGATCGGGTATCGCCCACGCCATCAGAAACAGCAATTGAGTCGACACGCTCGCCGTTGAGATGAATCGCTCCTGTGGTGCCGTCTCCTGCAGTATTCACTGCCCTGTGTCTCCAATAGACTCTCACATCAGTGGGACTATCTACCGAGGCGACCCAGCGCCTGATGGTCCAGTGCTCCTCGCTGGGAGCGCTATTTGTGCCATTGGGATGAGTGTTTTCTGCTCCGAGAGAAGTCCAAGGGGCTCCTTGCGGAGCAAGGCGCCATTGGTTCTGAGCTTCCCTCCATGCCTCGGCAGGGAACTGAATGAATCCACTATTTGGGTCATAATTGTCGCCACCCCCGTCGATGGAATAGTTACGATATCCAGAAATCCATCCTGCCGCTCCCTGGACATCGCTGAACTGCTCACGGGAATCGGCAAGCCCGGCCCCCTGTGGCAGGGACGAGGCGTTACTGGGGCTACTGCCGCCATCTATCTCCTCGGCATCCGGGTATCCGTCACCGTCGGTATCTTCATTTCTAGGATCGGTTCCATTAGCAAATTCTTCCCCGTCGGAGAGGCCATCCGCATCGAAATCAGCTCCATCCGACAGCACGGTCAGGTCCCCAGGAGACCACGTCTCTTCCCAGGCGTCAGGTAACTGATCGCCGTCACTGTCCACAATAGTGGATATGATCATCGAGACAAGGGAGCTGTCACTTCCGTCCGCGGTGTTTCCTCCTGGTCCTTCTGACGTGTGGACCAAGTCAATATAGTCACCTACATCGGCTGTCACGAAAACTGTCTTTGTGATGCCCGTGGTATCATCTCCGGCGATAGTGGTTTTGCCGACCATGGTTCCGTTAAGATGGAGCTGGGCAGTGACTCCTTGTCCGTTGGGGTTACCTGCAGTCTTGGAAATGAACCACTCGACCTGCAGGAGAGTTGGACCGGTCAGATCGTTCTCTGTGGCCGTCCATCGGCGCACAGTCCAGTGGGTTTCGGCCTGATTCGTGCCGTTTGGATGGGAGGTTTCGGCGCCAAGAGTCGTCCAAGGGGGATTAGTGGTATTTCCACCAGCGTCAAAAAAATCGAAGACTGCGCCATTCCAAGCATTGGTGTCGGAACCGAAGTCAGTACCATCAACCGGGAAGGCAATGAAGTCGGCTTCCGGGTCGTAATCATTTCCGCCACCGTCAAGGGTAAGATTGCGGTAACCGTAATACCAATCTTCCTGACCTTGAATTCCCGAGAACTCTGCGGCTGAGTCGGTTAGAACGCTCTGCGCGGAAGCCTCACTGCAGAAGAGGAACAAGAGACAGCCAAAAGCAGAGACGAGAGCCCTGTATTTCTGGAGCAGGGGAAGAATGCTACGAGTTGAAGGAGTGATCTTCATTGTTGAAGGAATCGAAGTTACTGGTTGTTTTATCTCACGAGGGGGATCCAAAGCAAGGAGGCAAATGCGCATGTTGAAGTGGTATGCGCCCTTACTGGATAAATTTGAACCGCTTGGCGGTGGGGTGCAGGCCGGCCGCTTGATCTAGTGCCACTCGTTGCTCGGAAAGACGACGATTCGCTTGAAGATGCTGTGATCGGGCTGGGCGAGAATGTATGATATGAGTTCAACGAGCTCGCATGGTTGAAGCGTTTTCTTGATGTCGCCGGGATAGGGGTTTCTCTCGGGATCCCAGAGTGGGGTGTCGATGGCTCCGGGGCAGATGGTAGCGACCTGAATATTGTGGGGAATCAGTTCCTGAGTAAGAGCGTCGGCGAAACCCACCATCCCATGCTTCGAGGCACAGTAGCTGACTTGTCCGGAAATTCCCCGAATCCCTGCCACAGACGAAACGTTGATTATTTTTCCTTTCCTGCGTGGTATCATGTGCTGAATGACTGCATGCGTGCAGTAAAGTGATCCCTTGAGATTGCTGTCGACGATGGCTTCAATCTGCGCGACCGATTGCTCTGCGAAGGGAATGTTCTCAACCACGGCGGCATTGTTGACCAGCGTCTCGATTGGACCTCGCTTCTCAAGAGCGCCCACGCACTGATAGATTGCATGTGAATCCCGAAGATCGACAACACAGGGGATGATTATCCCCGAGAGACTCTCCGCCACAGCTTTTTCAGCGAGGGCTTGAAGGGCCTGTTCGCTTCGTGCCAGAGCTGCCACGGTGTGGCCTTCTCCGGCTAACTTCCAAGCGAGAGCTTCGCCAACTCCACGACTGGCTCCGGTTATAAGGGTAATCGACATAGATTAACGATCTGGATGAATAAATTGAGACCTCCCACGGGTTTTGGCGCGGGGGCAGGGTCTCGACTTCTCGGTCTCGTCCTCAGAGCTGTCCAGAATATTTTGGCCGGTGAACGGGGATTGCAATTTGGGATGCGGGGGCGGGGCTGAGATGCTATGGAGGGGTGAGATGACCCGGGCCCAACTGTTTGAGCGCACCCTCAGGGATGCGCTCGATGAAGACGCGCTGGCCGAATTGGCCAGACGCCGGGAGGAAGATCCTGAGTTTGCAGCAAAGTTTGACGCAGATCTTGTCGCAACGGGAAGATTCCGCAAAACCAAGGATGGCGTGGAGAGAATTCCGGGAGGTCAGGCCGGTAACCGGAAACGCCCCAAGTTGCTTACTGCAGTCGATCCAGAAACAGAAGGAGCCCCGCCGGCCCCCAGACTGATCATGGGCGCGTCCGCTGAGATGCCGAAAGCCTTGCAATTTCTTGGAGTCGGAGAGGAACCGCCACCGGACTTCTATGCGGATGAGCCGAGTCCTTCGGTAGGTGAGCCGGTCGCGGAGGAGCGACCGCTGGAGAACAGGTCTGGTGATCTGTCGGTAGGGCATGGGAATGCTGGCGGCCTGCCAAATCAGGGCAATGAGGAGGGAGCTCTACGCCCTGAGGATGAGCCTCCCAAGGTGGAAACAGGGGAGGGGGATCGGATGCCGGACAAGAAAGCCGAAATGGCCAAAATGCCCGAGATCGGAGGTAGTGACAGGGACGAGCCATCGCAGGTGGTTGGATCTTCCGTCGAGGCAACCGTAGCGGCGAGAGAGGCCAAAGATTTAGACGAATGCAACAGGGCTCAAAGTAAGCGTAATCGTGAGGATTCGCGGGGTGGTGTCGATAGTGAGCTTGGTATGTCGCCGCCTCCCCCCGCGCCTGCGTCACCTCCCCCCGCGCCTG
>PARF01000017.1 GCA_002709915.1 Roseibacillus sp.
GGACACAAGGAGTATGGGGGCTCAATTGCTGACGGGGCTTTTCATCTCACCGCCAAGAGTGGTGAAAAGATGGTGCTGAAAAAGGTCGAACGCAAAAGTCCCACCCTTGGGGCAAAGGCCCCCAAAGGGGCTGTAGTGCTTTTTGACGGAAGTAATGTGGACCACTGGAAAAATGGAAAAATTACCGGTGGTCTTCTGGGGGCGACGAACGCGATCAGCACAAAGCTGTTCAGGGACTGCACAATCCACGTTGAATTCCGGACGCCTTACCGCCCGCATTCACGGTCGCAGGGCCGGGGCAACAGTGGAGTTTACTATCAGGGTCGCTGGGAGACTCAGGTGCTCGATTCCTTCGGGCTCGAGGGTCTGATGAATGAGTGCGGTGGAATTTATTCCATAGCTGCCTCAAAGCTTAACATGTGTCTGCCGCCCCTGGCGTGGCAGACCTATGACGTCGAGTATACCCACGCTAAGTTCGACAAGGACGGCAATCGGACCGCGTGGCCGCGGATGACGGTGAAGCTGAACGGAGTGACGGTTCATGATGATCAGGAGATGGGAAAAACCCACACAACTGCAGCTCCGGTAAGTGGTCCACTCAAGCCGGAGCTTGGTGGTCCAATATTCCTGCAGAATCACGGTAATCCTGTGTTTTACCGGAACATCTGGGTCCTTCCAAAGGAGTAGGATCCTACTCTGACACGGATTCTGCTCGCATCGAGGCGGCTAGCGCTCGAGAAGGATTTGACAGCCAACAGCCTCGGTCACCGCAGTGACGGGCCTGCGTCCTGCCAGTGCAGCCCGCAAGGCGTCTCTCAGTTCATGGCTGGTGGCCTCGGGTCTGCGGTTTCCGCAGGTCGCGTAGGTATTGTCGATCCGTCCCCGGTAGATCTTGGTTCCATCGGTGAGGTAGACGTGAGCCTCAGGTGTCACTTTGGCATTGTGCTTCTCTGCGAGGGCCTGCTTTGCGTCGAGAATCACCGGGCTTACCACATCGTAATCCTTCGCGTGGGTCACGAGGGCACCTTTGTCCCCATCAGGATCTGGATGGATCTGGTAGAATCGGATCCCCTTTGGTTCATAGGTCCTGGCCAGACGTCTCAGCGTGGGTTGATAAAAGTTGGCGATCGGGCACGTGATATCAACGTAGACGAATACCACAGCAACAGTCTCCCGCGACTTCGTAGGCTCGTGAACAGTGCCATGGATGTCCATGATCTTCCCTACGCAGGCATCCTGTCCACCAGATTGGGCTCCGGTTAGATGAACTGATAGCAGGAGGGAGAATAGAACGATTGGCAAAACTGCTTGCTGATTTCGCATGGGAGATGGTGCTAACGCCTCCGGAAGCCTCCGAGCATGGAGTCGAGATACTTTTGAACCTCGGTTTGTTCGATCTTATCCAGCGTCTTGTCGCCATCTTTGTCAAAGCGGCCGAAGATTCGGGAGCGCATCCGTCCCGGGACCTCGTTATACTGGATCAGACCGTCCCCGTTCTCATCGTAGTTGTTTACATTGAGAAAAGACCTTGAAGCCTTCTGTATTGCTTCTGCGGCGCTGGTGATGAGCTGAGCCCTCTGGGCATCTTTGATTGCCTGAATCTTACCATTGTTCTCGGGAACGACGATGAGGGTCACACTCCCCATTTCGTCGTCAGATTCCTGCCCCCACGTGATGCGCCGGGGAGGGCTGTTGGGGTTTTCAGGATTACTTGCTGAGTTGTCGTAGACCAGGCGTGTCTTCAGGACTGTGCCCGCAGGCAGGTCGAGAGGTTTCTCGAACTGGTAGCGATCCTGCCAGTCAAGATCCCAGTCATCAATGCTCATCAGAGTGATCATCTTACCGTCGGGCAGCGTTGCGCTCATGCTCATCGACTTGCAGATGTAGTGGGCATGGCCGCCTACCGAGACTGCTCTCACGGGGACGGGCAGGGTGATGCTATCCTCAACGGTATAACGTTCCTCGCCGGCCGGGATGTTGATCCCCTTGGTTGCGCCAAAGAATGGAGGAATTTGTATAGGAACAAGATTAACCTCCGGGGCCTCTTCAGCAAAGTAGAGTGCGAGCTCTGCCTCCTCGACCTCTTTCTTTCCCGAAGGATGAAAGTGCGTCTGCATCACGACATCCGAACCGCGGGGTAGGAACATGGCGAGGTCGCCCGGGAGTTTTGCTGGCGTGGCGCCAGGAACGTGACCACCCAGTCCCCCGTTTCCACCTCCAAAGGCTGATGCAGGGTCAGTGATGCCCCCTCCCTGCCGAAGAAAGCCCATTCCGCTGATCCCAGCCTTGCCGTCCCGACCGTCCATCTTTCGTGCTGCTCCATTGGAATCGATAAAGAAAAGAGCATGGTGGACAGCTGACTTCGCCTTTGGGCGAAGTTCCACCGCCTTGACCCATTTGTCCTCCGGCAGCTGAAGGGGAAACACAAAAGAGCGGTAGATGTCCCTGCCTTCAGCAGGAACCTCGAATTTGCCCTTCATCTTGATAACGAGGTCGGGCTTTCCGAGATACCAACCACTTGGGTATTCCGGAACTTTCGGTTTTTTCGACGATTTTCCCTCTGGCATTCCATCTTCCACCCAGCTGCCGAAAAGTTCAATCTGGTCATCACTCAGACGCCGGTCGTTGGCGTAATGCATCTCCTTATTGGTTGGCTTCCAGGGAGGCATGTAGCGATCAATAATCACGTCGTTGATCGTCAATGCGCGTTTCTTGACATCCCGGTAGCTGATAAGATGAAAAGGACCGTTCTGCCCGGGGCGGTGGCAACCGGTGCAATTCTGATGGATCAGCGGTGCGATGTGCTCATTAAAAGTGACTTTGGCCGAGCAGGGCAGCAGAGGACTGAAGAGCAGCAGGGGGAGAAAAAGGGATCTGGTCATGGATGGGTTGAGGACTGACTACCACAGATTCAACGGCACAGGAATCGAGTTTTGTTGAACTTCCCTGTCGTTTTTATCTCGGAGAGGCTTGAAGTGGTAGACTTGTGGTAGCAGAGGGAGTGCCAGAATTCCGGGGCTACGGAGAAACTCCCATGCCGTTTTCTGGATTGAGCATTGAATGGTAGAGCAAATTGAGGACAATGAAACCTCACCCTTACCCTTGCATCCTTCATGAGACGATGTGCGCTGGCAGCGATCGTGCTGCTCTCTATGCCCGTTTTTGGCGCGGAAGGCCTTCTGGGCTACTATCGACACCCCGCGATACACAACGAAACAATTGTATTTTACGCCGAAAGCGATCTCTGGAGGATTCCCGCGAACGGGGGAATCGCGCGGCGCCTTACGACTCATCTTGAGCGTGAGCGCTTCCCGTGCATCAGCCCTGATGGGAAAACCGTAGCGTTCACGGCATCCTATGATGGGACTCATGAGATTTATGTCATGCCTCTGGAGGGAGGGCGACCGTCACGCGTAACTCACGAGGGTATAAGTGGGCGTCGAGGTCCAAGGCCAGTTTCGTGGAAGTCAGACACTGAACTGGTCTATGCCACCTGGTATTTCGCGACTCGTGATACACACCAGCTCGCCGTATTGAATGTAGAGAGTGGGAAGAAGAAAGTTATCCCTCTGGAGCAGGCCAGTGATGGTGAGTTTTCTGATGACAAGAAAATCCTGTTTTTTACTCGCCTGCCTCGGCAGAACAGTTTTGCAAAGAGATACAGGGGTGGTCTTATAGAAAACCTGTGGCGCTTCCGGGAGGGAGATGATGAAGCCGTTCCGCTGACCCCGGATTATAGCGGGACAAGCCGCGAACCCATGGTGTGGAAGGATCGCCTGTATTTCAGCAGTGACCGTGATGGCACAATGAATCTATGGTCAATGACGCTCGAGGGCAAAGATGTGGTCCAGCATACGTCCTTTGCAGGATGGGATCTTCTTTCTCCTTCTCTTCATAACGGGAGGATTGTCTTCGCACATCGCGCGGACATCTGGATTTACGAGATAGCGCAGAACAAATTACGCAAATTAGATGTTCTGCTGGCCTCTGACTTTGATCAGAAGCGGGAACGGTGGATCAGTAATCCGATCTCATATCTCAATTCCTGGTTTCTTTCCCATGATGGCAAGCAGGTTGGCCTTACAATTCGTGGACGTGGTTACGTATTGCCATCCAAGGCCGGCCGCATCGTAAGCCTTCGACAAACTAGTGAGAGCCGGACCAGAGATCTTCGTTTCCTGCCCGGCACGGAGGATGTGATCTATCTCTCTGATCGTAGTGGAGAGATGGAATTCTGGCGCGAGCCTGCAAACGGGCTGGGGGAGCCATCACCGATCACTTCCGGAGGAACAACTCTCCGTCATGATGGGGTTCCATCACCAGATGGGAAGCTTCTGGCGCATACGGATCGGAACCAGGTCCTCTGGATGCGAAATCTCTCCAGTGGTGACGAATGGGAGGTTGCACGTTCGAAAGAGGGTAATGAATGGGACTACATCGATCTGACGTGGTCACCCGATAGTCGATGGATCGCCTATGCGGATACCATGGAGAATCAGGCCAAAAGAATCTTTCTCTATGACGCCCAGAAAAGAAATGCACCGGTGGCGGTCACCACTGCGCGCCTCGATAGCTATAGTCCTGTCTTCGGTGAAGAAGGAAAATGGCTGTATTTTCTCTCGGACCGGACTTTCCGTTCGGTTCAGGGCTCTCCCTGGGGTGCCCGCCAACCTGAACCTCTTCTCGACAAGACGGCTGGAATTTATGCTCTCGATCTGGTCGGCGGCCAGCGCTCTCCCTTTGCAGCCTCGAACGAGGGTGAGCTTCCCCCGGTTGTGGAAGGAAAAGAAAACAAGGAAGGAGTTAATCTGGAGCAGCTCGATGGTCGCCTTTTTGTAGTACCGGTAGAGCCCAGTAATTACCGGTATCTTGCGAGAGCCCGTGGAAACCTCTACTGTCTTTATTCTTCTCTCTCGCTAAACAGGAAATCATCACTGGTTTCGTTCCCAATCACAGCTGATTCAACCCGGCACAAGTGGACCACGGTTATGACAGAGGTGCGTGGGTATGAGATCTCGGGAGATGGGAGTACGTGCCTCGTGCGCAAGGGGGACAGTTTTTATGTGTTTCCAGCTACGGGAAAACCGCCCAGCAACTCCACTCAGGCAAAGCTGAGCCTAAGTGGACTCTCTCTTAGCGTGAGCCCTGCTCAGGAGTGGGGGCAAATGTTTCGTGATGCGTGGCGCATGCATCGTGATTACTTCTACGATCCGAAGATGCACCGTGTGGACTGGAATGCGATGGGGCGCAGGCATGAGGCCCTTCTCCCAAGGCTTACTACGCGGTGGGAACTTGACCATCTGATCTCCCAGATGGTCGGGGAACTTTCTGCGATGCATACGGATATTTATGCCGGGGACATTCGTGATGCGACAGACGGGGCAAGCCTTGGACACCTTGGCGCGCAGCTCTCAAAAGTAGAGGAGGGATTTCGGATCGAACGACTGTATGAAACCGATCCTGATTATCCTGCGGAGGTTGGTCCCCTACTCAGGTCCGGGGTGGAGATGAAGGTCGGAGATGTCATCGTCTCAGTTGATGGAAAACCTGCCACCCGGGCTCCAGAGATAGGGGCACTTTTAAAGAACAAAGCCGGCAGACAAGTCCTTCTGGAGTCCCGAAGGATAGGGATAGGTGGAACCAGAAAGTCCATCGTGACTCCCCTGACTTCGAGTGGGTTCCGCAACCTGAAAACGAGTCATTGGGAATACACCCGGCGACTTGAAGTTGAAACAGAGGGAAATGGCGAGATTGGATATTTCCACATGAGGGGAATGTCTGCATCCAACTATGCGGAGTTTGTTAAGGGCTATTATCCGGTGTTTAATCGGAAGGGGCTCATTATCGATATGCGGCAGAATTATGGCGGCAATATAGATAGCTGGATTCTCAGTCGTTTAAGCAGGAAGCCGTGGATGTACTGGAAAACCCGGACAGGTCGCCCTTTTGCGAACATGCAGTTTGCCTTTGATGGACATATGGTGGTTCTGGTAGACGCTTACACTATTTCGGATGGAGAGGCTTTTTCAGAGGGATTCCGACGCCTTGGACTCGGGCCGCTGATCGGGACGAAGACATGGGGAGGAGGGATCTGGTTGCGTGGCGCAACGCGGCTTATGGACGGTGGTATGGCTCGAAGCCCGGAGACGGGAGTCTACGCACCAGATCGAACCTGGATTATCGAGGGGACAGGGGTGATGCCAGACATGGTTGTAGACAACCTTCCTCATGAAACCTTCGGTGGGCGTGACGCACAGCTTGAGGCTGCGCTTGCCTATCTACAGAAGAAAATTAAGGAAGATCCTCCGTCGAGACCCGAGCCTCCCGAACGTCCAGACAAGTCGTTTCGCTATCCCGTAGGTCCTTGATCGGCGCTGAACTGCGAGAATCAAGAATACGGATCAGGGCCAGGGTGGTTCACCTGAACGGATAATAACTCAGAGCCGATAGGCTTTTTCGCAGTTCTTGTGCAGGATGGCATTCTGCTCGTCCACAGTGAGATCAGCAACGTAGCTGCGCACGGAATTTGCCCAGTTGACATAGGAATCAATCCTGAGCAGGCAGACAGGCCAGTCTGTTCCAAAGCAGAGGCGTTCGGGGCCGAATATTTCGAGAGACTCTGCGAAGTAGTTCCTCAGGGTGGCCTCATCGATCTGATTGTTGGTCACCTCAGTTACCATCCCACTGATCTTAACTGCCCTGACATTGTCACGCTCTGCGAGCGCAGTCATGCCGTTTCGCCATTCATCTTCAATCCGCCCGTTGTGGATGACCGGCTTTGCAATATGGTCAATGACAAAGGACTGGTCGGGGTGTTGATCAACGAACTTAATAGTTTGGGGAAGATGCCTTTGAAAGATGAGGATATCGTAGACGAGACCGTAATCCTTGAGCTTGGTAATGCCACGATTGAATTCAGTGCCGAGTATGAAGTTGTCATCGGGTTCATCCTGAACCACGTGGCGCACAGCCTTGAACTTGCGAAATTGGGCAAGCCGGTCGAGGTGACCGGCGACATCGGCATCAGCGAGAGGAACCCAGCCCACTACTCCCTGAATAAGGTCGCACTGATTGGCAAGCTCAATAAGCCAGTCCGACTCTTCAAGAGTCTGACGAGCTTGAACGGCGACGGTTCCAGTGACACCTGCAGCGGTAGTGTTCTCGGAAAGTTCCGAAAGGAGGTAGTCCTGTGCGAGGACGGAGTCTTCTTCAATCCATGGATACTGAGAAGCGTTGTATTTCCACAGGTGGTGGTGGGCGTCGAGCATGGGGTGAGGAGCTGGGAGATATTCGAGATTAAGGAGGAGATTCTTTTGTCTAACCGGGAACTTCGTCTTCCCCCAATATGGCGGAGAAACCAGATATCGATCCCCTTCAAGGGGCAGGAATGGTTTATTTTCCGAAGAGGGGCAACATGTGGCGCTCGTAGATATTCTCGCAGACGTTTTTACCGATTATTTCAGAATTTGCCTTGAGCGCATCAAGGTAGGTATCCCCAAGTTGGGCAGCCACCTTGAAACCCACATGGAGAAGTTGACGGAAATGCTGGTTATAGTCTGGATTGAGCTGATCGTGGCGGAGGGCGCCGGTATACTGTTCGCTGGTCCAGCCATTGACTTCCTTGGAGCTTGGAAGCTTTGCGTAATTAACGTCGATGACGGTGGCATACGGTTCACAAAGAGCCTCTTTTTTCTCAAGGGCGGTAGCGTAGATCTGTTTGGCGAGAACAAGGGCGTCCCCGCCTGCTTCAGCAAGACCAATGAGCTCTTCCAGCCAGGTGGTGCCAGCAGTTTTGATGTGGAGACCGGCTCCGGTGCGGGCAAGGGCACGTTTAATGGGTTCGTAGATCGAAAACTTGTCTGATCCGGAGTGAACACTGAGCTTGAGCGTTTCCGGTAACCCATAGGCATTCACTGCNTGGCCAATGACGGCGAGGTCATCGTTGAACTCCTGCTCGAACTGGGCGATATCGCCTACGTAATCAACACCCTTGTTGAAGCGGCCGGTAAATTTCGGGGCGATCGTCTGGATGGGGAACTTCTGATCTGCAATCGCGGCCAGAATGATAAGCATCTCTGGAGGAGTTTGAGGGTCGTCGGTTTCATCCATGGATACCTCGGCGATAAAATCCTCGCTNCCCTTTTCCGTTGCGATGTAGCNGTAGATCCGGCCGGCCAGTTCGCAGGCCTTCAGGAATTGTCGTGCAGTTTGCTCGACCATGTCGCGGGTGATCTCCAGCGGAGCGGCGATGCCCTCTATGGGAATTGTCCCAATTAGTTCTGGATGGTGATTAATGAAGGCTTCAATTTCTTCTGGCAGAGCAGGAGTTCCGATATCGTCAGCGACGTCGATGGTGTAGAAGTCGCAGTGAGGCAGGTATCGATCNACAGTTTCGAGATTTATATGGTCGGCATCGAGGAGGAAGTCTTCCCGCCAGTCGAGCTGGGCAACAGCGTCTGCAGCAGCAGCCCGAGTCCCAGATGGATCCGATCCCACAATAAGATGTTCCCGGTTGGACTTGTTCCATACCGGGGTGACAGCGACTCCCTCGGTCGCCAGCATTTGGAAAGCTCGCAGCTGGGCCGCGGCCTGGTGCGCGAAGCGGTCGCCGACCCCAAACGTGAATTTATCGATTTTTTTCATTAGTGGAGTAGTTCAATTATCATGGGTGCCACGTCGTGGACTAAGATCAGGTTTCCGCGGTCAGTTGTTTTCGGGTAGTCCCTCGACGTGCCCGATGTTTTTCACTGGAGCGAAGATTTGCAGAACGGCGTCGAGNAGGTCCTGAGGGAGGGGTTTTGCCAGCCATTCAGCCCATTTGCGAATATTTTCAGGGTTTGCTGATCCTGCTACGCAAGTAGCAATCTCTTCATGTGCACAAGAAAACTGCAGGGCCAGTTGAGCGATATCAATACCCTCTCGTTCGCAAAGCTGGGCGGCCTTGCGGGCAGCTTCCTTGACTTCTTCGGGTTCCTTGAGCCAATCGGGAAGAGGTGCATTGGTAAGCAGGCGGGCGGAGAAGGGTCCGGCGTTCATTACTCCCAGTTTTTTTTCACGAAGTCGTGGTAGAAGGTCATCCGTCAGGGAAGTATTCTGAAGAGTATACTGATTGTAGGAGAGGATGCAGTCGAGGTGTTCTTCCGCATGATTGAGTACTTCGTGAAAGGTTTTCATCGGGTAGCAGGAAAAACCTACCGCCCGGACCAGCCCCTTTTTCTTCAAGGCGAGTGCTGCCGGAATNGTCTCTTCCCAGATTTGAGGCAATTGCACGAATTCAACATCGTGCAGAAGCAACACATCAAGGTAGTCTGCTCCCAGGCGGTGCAGAGAAACATGAACGCTTTCCTCGACCCGGGAGGCTGAAAAGTCGAAGTGAGTGAGGGAGTAGCGGCCCAGTTTGGATCCCAGCAGGTAGGATTCTCTCGGAACTCCTCGCAGTGCGATCCCGAGAAGCACCTCCGACATGCCCCNGCCGTAGAATGGAGAGGTATCCATGAAGTTGATGCCATGTTCCAGAGCGACCCGGACAGAGGACAGCGCTTCCTCAACAGGAACAGGTCGAAATTCCTGCCCGAGCGAGGATGCGCCAAAGCTCAGGATTGGAAGGTGGAGGCCTGTGTCTCCCAGGGGTCGTGATTGCATTACTCAGCGGAGGCTTGTGTGTTGGAGACAGATCGAGACTTAGCTGGTGAGGGCCCGGAAGGATTTGATTGTTTGCTNCGCGGCGGCCTCAGGACTTGGGAGAGGAAAGATTTCTGCGGAAAGGTAGCCGTCGTATTCAATCTCTTCTAGGGCGGAAAGGATGGACGTCATCTCTGTGTGTCCGAACCCGACAGCTTGGCGGTTGGAGTCCGCAAAGTGAACGTGCCCGACTCGTGCTCCTGCATCACGGATTGCCTGGCCAGCACTGGCCTCCTCAATGTTCATGTGGAAAAGATCAGCTAAGATTACGGTGTGATTCAGGTGATGTTCGTCGAGGTATGCTGCCGCGGTAGACAAGTGATTGAATTGGTTGGTCTCGTAGCGATTAAGAGGTTCGTAGATGAACTTTACGCCGTTTTCAGCAGCTCGAGCGTCGGTTGCATGGAGCGCTTCCGTAAGCCAGGCGCGGGACTGTTCCTGCGAAAGATCTCCTCCCCACTTTCCCTGCATGGAACCCAGAATTGCTGGAGCGCCGACTTTGCCGCCAAAGTCGATCATGGAGATAACGAACTCAAGGGCTCGAGACCGCTTGTCAGGGTCAGCGTCGGTGAGGGAAAGGCCATGCTGGACCATGCCCGCTCCTGTGCCGACCGCTGCGATTGATAGTTCGTGATCAGAAGCCATGGAATTCACGATCTCGGGATCAATGAAGTCGGGGCCCGGCAGGAAAAGCTCGACAGCATCAAAACCCAAATCGGCTGCTTTCGAGAAGCTTTCAGGCAGGGGCTGATGAAATACGAAGGGACCGGCCTTGGCTTCTGCTACCTGAGCGAGGGTTATAGCTGATTTCATCATAATTTGGGGAGAATGGGTGGGCGCTGGTTGCATGGGAGTCAAGGGATTTCCGGGGAATACAATCGTTCTCGACGACAAGGAGTCATGGAGTAGAAAGAACAGTGAAAAATGATTGCTACTTTTGCACCATTCCCGTCGTAGTGGGGTTAGGCGTATGAGGTCATCAGGTCTTTCATTGGCAGCTATACTGGCGATAGCAGTGCCAGCATCAGGCAAAGTCGAAGTGGAGTTCAGGGAAAAGATAGAGCCTTTCCTTCAGGACTACTGCTACGATTGCCATGGCGATGGAGCCAAGAAGGGTGATATCGCGCTGGATGATTTCAAAAATGTCTCAAGTCACCTTGAGAACCACGAACTATGGTTGCGAATCTGGAGTAACGTCAGGACCCACCTCATGCCACCCATAGAAGGTGATTTTCAACCTTCTCCCGAAGAGCGCGGGGAGCTTATGGCCTGGATAGAGAGTAACGTCCTGAAGCTGGATCCGGAAAACCCGGATCCAGGGAGGGTGACCATCCGACGTCTCAATCGCGAAGAGTATCGAAATACGATACAAGATCTTGTCGGAGTCGATTATAACGTGGATGATAATTTTCCTCCCGACGATACCGGATTTGGGTTTGATACCATTGGAGATGTGCTGACGCTCTCACCTCTCCTCCTTGAAAAATACCTGCTAGCAGCCGAGACCATTGCTGACTTGGCTCTTCCGTCCACGGTAATACGCCGGCGACCAATCACAATTGATGCCGGAAATTTTCGTGAGCGGGGAAACAATCGGCAGAGTGCCCGCTTCATGGAGGCGGACAAGAAGCATACAGTTGGAGCGGAGAGGAGGTTCAGCAAAGCAGGAATTTATAATCTGCAGGTTAGTTACCGTATTGAGAACGAACGCGGTCGTCCCGAGGGGCAGACTGCCATCTGGCGCATCCTTGTAGATGGAAAGGAAATTGAGTCGGTGCAGGTCGATGGAGGGAAGCGCTCGAGTGGTGAGTTTAAAACCGAGATAGAGTTGAGCGAGGGAAACCATCGTTTTGAGTTCTCGATGGTTCCGGGATCTCCGGGAGAGGGAGAGGGCACCTGGGGAGTTAGAGTAGAGGATTGCAAACTGGTCCGTCAGGCAGGCAGCGAATGGGCGCTCTATCCGGAAAGCTACCGGAGAATATTTTTTAAGGGACTTCCGCCAGAGGAGAAGGCTGAACGGGAAAACTATCTGCGCGAGATCATCAGGAAATTTGCGTCCAAGGCGTTCCGGCGCCCAGTGGAGGAACGCATTGTTGATGCGTTAACGGTCTTGGCTCTCGATCGGAACCAGGATGAGGGAGCAAAATTTGTGGATGGAGTTAAGCTTGCAGTTACCGCAACTCTTACGTCACCACGGTTTCTATTTCGAAGAGAATCTCAGGCAGAGCCTGATAATCCCGGCAAAGTCGTGCCGGTTGATCAGTTCGCGCTGGCGTCACGTCTCTCCTATTTCCTCTGGAGCTCAACCCCCGATGAGGAGTTGCTCCGTCTGGCATCGAAGGGCCAGCTGCGTGCAGAGCTTCGTTCGCAAGTGGATCGGATGCTGGCTGACGGAAAGGCGAATCGCATGGTAAGGAATTTCGTCGGGCAATGGCTTCAATCAAGGGATCTCGGAAGTTTGGACATCGATGTCCGTCATATCCTTAGAGAGAGCAACAAGAGGAACGCTGAACGAATTTTTGACCATGAGATGCGAAAGGACATGGGGGAAGAGACGGAGCTTTTCTTCCAGCATATTCTCAAAGAGAACCGGCCGATACTCGAGTTGCTCAATGCAAGGTACTCTTTTCTTAACGAGAGTCTCGCAAGATTCTACGGGGTACCGGGAGTGAAAGGAGACACATACCGCCGGGTTGAGTTCGGTGAAGAGCAGCAAGCCCGTGGTGGAATTTTAACACAGGGAACTTTCCTCATTGTAACCTCTCAGCCGACCAGAACCTCTCCGGTGAAGCGAGGACTCTTCGTGCTAGAGAATATTCTGGGAACTCCTGCGCCGCCAGCGCCACCCGACGTTCCAGAGCTGGAAGATTCTGAAAAAGAGTCCGCAGAGGGGACAATGAGGGAGCGCATGGTTGCCCATCGTGAAAAGGCTTTGTGTAAGTCCTGTCATCAGCGCATGGACCCCATCGGTCTCGCCTTGGAGAACTTCAATGCCATCGGGCAATGGAGAGACGAGGATGCGGGCCAACCAATTGATAGTGCCGGGCAACTTGTCACGGGTGAGAAATTTTCTAACGTCATGGAGCTGAAGGAGATTCTCATCAGCTCCCGCAAAGAGGATTTTTACCGGTGTCTGACCGAAAAGATGCTGACCTACGCGCTAGGTAGAGGGGTAGAGTATTACGACGCACCGACAGTGGACCGGATTGTGGAGCGGTTACTCAGCCAGGAAGGTAAAATGGCCGAGCTGATTTATGGAGTCGTGGAGAGTACACCCTTCCAGAAGCGTCGGGGGGATGGAGACAGGCTTCAAAATTAGGGTTTGGCAGCAGGCGAAAATCAGTCAAAAATTCTGTGCGTTTCACTGAATTATTTGCGTATACTAATAACAAATGAGAGGATCTAGGATACTTTCGGGACGAAGAGCCTTCCTGAGAGGGCTGGGGGCAACTGTTGCTCTTCCAGGGTTTAGCTCTCTGGGGCTGGCAAAACCACTGGCAGGCGCACGTGGGGTAACAGCTACTGGAGCTCCCTTGCGAATGGCATACCTCTGTCTTCCGAATGGTGTGATCATGGACAAGTGGAGGCCGCAAGGAGTCGGCGAGAACTTCGTTCTGAACGATTCCATGAAGTCTTTGGAGAGTGCCCGCCAAGACCTTCAGATTCTGAAAGGTCTGGAGCAGGCTAGTGGGTGGGGTGGCAGAGATGGTGCTGGAGACCATGCGCGGGGAAATGCCACCTTTCTCACTGGGGCGCGTCCTCGGAAAACAGCAGGGTCTGACATTCGCTTGGGAATCTCTGTCGATCAGATGGCGGCCAACTATTTGGCGCAAGAAACGAGATTGCCATCGCTCGAACTTTCCTGTGATGGTGTGAGGAAGTCAGGTAGTTGTGATTCAGGATACTCCTGTGCCTACCAGTATAACATCTCGTGGCGCTCTGCGACACAGCCAATGACGCCCGAGTCCAATCCGCGGTTGGTTTTTGAGCGGTTGTTCGGGAGCGGGACCAAGTCCGAGCGGGGCGAGAGCCAGGCAAGGCGGCGGGCGGAAAAGCGATCAATTCTTGATTTTGTACTCGAGGACGCGAAGGCAATGGAAAAAAGCCTGGGGAGAAACGACCAGCAAAAGCTGGACGAATACATGACCGGCGTGAGGGAGATAGAGCGCCAGATCGAGAAGGCTGAGAGCATAGGTCCCCCGCCTGATCCTGGTGTGGAAGCTCCGGAAAATGGAGTCCCCAGAGAATACCACGAACATATCCGTATCATGTTCGAGATGATGATCCTTGCCTTCCAGACAGATCAGACGCGTATCGCTTCCTTCCTACTGGCTCATGATGGCAGCAATCGGAATTTTCCTACACACGGAGTAAGGGAAGGGCATCATGGACTTTCACACCACGGGGGCAACAGGTCAAAGATGGATAAGATTGCGAGGATCGATACTTTTTATCTCGAGCAGTTAGCCTACTTCCTCGAGCGCATGCGTAACACTAAAGATGTCGACGGTAAGCCGCTACTGTATAATTCCATGATCGTCTGGGGCGGAGGGCTATCCGATGGTGATCGTCATACCCACAACGATCTCCCAATTATCCTTGCGGGTCATGCAGGTGGTAAATTTCGAACTGGAAGGCACGTTGATCTCAAAGGGGACGTTCCTATGAATAACCTCTACCTGCGGATGCTTGAAGAAATCGGGGCTCCAGCAGGAAGGCTTGGGGACTCAACAGGTATCCTCGGTCAGGTATAGCTCCCGCGGCGATGCCGGGTGCCGGGCTCGAGAGCCTTGTCCGTGGGGATTTCTATCAATGGAAATTCCCTTTTCACGATGATCAATGAGGCTCTCCACCAAGCTACTTCTCACGATTTGCGTTCCGCCGGCGCTTATATGGCTTGTGGGAATGTACGTCGTAAAGATTTCACAGGATCAAATCAGGGGCTCTATCCAGACCTCGGCAGAAGCAGAGGTCCAGTCGGCTCAGGAACAGATTGACCGTGTGCTGCAGGACCGAACTGAGACCTGGGAGGAATTTTCCGAGCAACGAAAAGTCATCGATGCGGTGATGAGATCCAATCGACTTATCCAAGAGCAGGATGGTCTGATTGAGCAAATCGCGGAGGCTTGGAATGATCAGGAAAAAAGAAGCTCTCTGCCGAAGGGCAGTTTGGATGAGGCCTTGATGAGCGAACTTGGCGCAGCAGTTGTTAGAATGTCCCAATTCAGTGGGGGAACTTGGGTTTTCCGGGAGGTGCTTCTCACCAATGCTTTTGGTGGTATCGTAGCGCAAAGCGGGCAGGGTGGAGACTATTTTCATGGGTCGGCTCCTTGGTGGAAGAGAGCCAAGGCTCAGGGACGCCATCTGGGGGCTGTGCGCGTGGAGCGGGACCAGAAAGGGGAAGAGGTTGTAGTCATTGACTTCCGTCAGAGGATCGAGGATTCATCAGGCCGGTTCATCGGGGTTCTGAAGGTCGATATTAATCTCGAGGAAGTGCTGCAGATTGTCGATTCCCACGCAAAGAGGGGTGGGCGTAATCGAGGAATGGTTCTTCTGAACCAAGAGGAGCAGTTGATTCGAATTGGAGGAAGAGGAGAAACCCGTACCCTATCAGATGGAAGTCGCTACCTCCAGAGAGTGAGTGAGGAGGTGTTTACATATTCGAAGCCGTCTGAAGGGGGGCTGATGCACAGCTTGGGGTGGATCGCCGTTCATACTGCAGAGGCGGATGCCTTCCTTGCACCGGTCAGGCAGCTTCGCAACAGTGTGATTCTTGCGGCAGCGGTCGGGACTTTTCTCGGCGTTGCGATCATGCTTTGGGTCGTGCTGCCTGTGTCTTGGAGGATGGTGCGGTTGGTAGAGGCAACAAAGCAGTTCGGAAAGGGCTCAAAAGGCGTCCCGATTCCGGTCGTAGGCCACGATGAAATTTCTGAACTCAGTCATGAGTTCAATCAGATGAGGACTCGCCTGGGAGAGACGCAGGAGAACCTTACGGAAGCTATGGAGCAGGCAAAGGAGGCCAGCAAAGCCAAAGGTGATTTCCTTGCGAACATGAGCCACGAGATCCGTACTCCCATGAATGCCATTATGGGCATAACAGAACTGACTCTTGGCACGGAGCTGACCGAAGAGCAGCTCCACTATCAGGTTCTCGTGGAGCAGTCGGCGCATTCACTGCTTATGCTTCTGAACGACATTCTCGACTACTCGAAGATAGAAGCAGGTAAGCTGGAGCTGGAGAATCGCGACTTTGATATCCGAGATTCCGTAGGGGATATTCTTCATACGATGTCGCCGAGGGCGGTTGAAAAAAATCTTGAACTGGTCCTCAAGGTTGGTCGGGATGTTCCCAGGCTCTTGACTGGAGACCTCACCCGGTTGCGGCAGGTGATAGTAAACCTTGTAGGGAACGCCCTCAAGTTCACGGATTACGGAGAGGTCGTTCTCGTGGTTGAGAGGGTGAAGGAAGTCGATGGGCGTGTGGAGATTCTCTTCGAGGTAAGAGATACGGGTATTGGTGTCCGGGCGGACCGATTAGAGACAATCTTTGAAGTTTTCGCGCAGGCGGATAGTTCGACGACGCGGGAATTTGGCGGGTCTGGGCTGGGTCTGGCCATATCGAAGCGGATCGTGAAAAAGATGGGAGGTGAGATCTGGGCCGAAAGCGCTCTCGGTGAAGGAAGTGTATTTCGTTTTACGGCACTTCTGGGAGCAGGTTCAGGAGAGGTGGATAAGGAAAAAGATTACCTCGAGCCGCTCGAGGATCTTGAGGTTCTGGTGGTAGAGGATAATGCGACTCAGCGTGAAACAATTGGAGAAATGCTGAGATTTTGGGGTTTGAAACCCAGTTTATGTTCAAGTGCAACCCAAGCTGTCAGTGTCCTGGAGCGAAAAGAGGCAAAGGGCGAGGCCTTGAAACTAATGATCGTCGACCGGGTCTTGGGTGACGAGGACGGCCTAGAGCTCGCCACACGAATACACACCAGCTCGCGCTGGAGTGGACTGCCGATGATCCTGCTCACCTCGGTGAGCGATGGACCGCCGGGGAAGGAAGTCAATCAGGTGGGAATCAGCAAGGTTGTTAACAAGCCCATCAAGCAGTCACCATTGCTGGATGCCATAATGCTGGCTACGGGATTGGGAACTAGGAAGCCCCAAAAACGCAGAAGAGTGGCACGTGGGCAGGAGAGATCCGTCGAGAGCATGAGCATCCTTCTTGCCGAGGATGGGAAGGTGAATCAGCTAGTCGCTGTTCGCCTCCTCGAGCGCAGAGGACACCGGGTGACAGTGGTCGAAAATGGGAAGGAGGCTGTGGATCAAAATCTCAAGCAACAATTCGATGTGATCCTAATGGATATACAGATGCCGGTAATGAGTGGGTATGAGGCCTGCCGGGAAATCAGAGCGCTCGAAAAAAAGACCCAAACTCGTGTTGCCATTGTCGCAATGACAGCGCACGCAATGCCGGGAGATCGGGAAGAGTGCCTCGAGGTTGGAATGGACGATTATATTTCGAAGCCGATCGAGTCAGAAGAGTTTTATGAGATTATTGAGAGATATGGATCTCCTGGTAATCGAGAACGAGAGACCTTGACTGCCTCGCGAGAGGCTTTCGATGAAAAAAGCGACCAGCAGAATAGTGAGAAGGAATTAGACAAGACGATCTTTGATGCAGAATCGTTCAGTCGGCGGATAGGAGACGAGGCTCTTATGCGTGAGCTGATCCTGATCTTCGAGGAAGAAATGGAAGCGATGTGGATTTCTCTTCGAGAAGCTGAAAAGTGTCAGGATATGAAATCCATTTATGAGTCCGCCCATTGTTTGAAGGGCCTGGTCGGTAACTTCTGCGCTGGTCGTGCCTGGAAGTGTGTGACCGAGCTGAATGATCGGGCAAAGAAAGAGTGCCACGGTGATGAAGTAACTGAGGCAGTAATTCGCTTTGAACGAGAGCTGAGACTTTTAGAATCATCCTTGCGCGATTTTCGGGAGAAGCTTGAGAATAAGGTAAATTCCCCGTGGTAGGTTGACCTTGAGAGAGTCAGCGGTTTTTGCAGGTCGACAGAGCAAAGGGGAGTCAGAGTTGCAAAAAGCGCCTGGTTATTATGTTCTCGAGCAAATGAAGCCTTTGGTTTGGATGAACGGCTCTATTCAGTCCTCCGAGGAAATGCGTATTTCACCATTCGATCACGGATTTACGGTGGGTAACGGGGTCTTTGAGACTATGATTTCCTATAAGGGATATCCGTTCGCCTTCACGAGGCATTACGAACGCCTGGAGCGTTCCGCAGCGGTGATGGGGCTGTCGCTTCACCCACAGAACGAGCTTCTCGAAGCAAGTCTTCAGGTTCTCGGCCTTAACGATTTGAGCGGAAGGCGAGCTCGCCTGCGGATAACGGTTACCGGGGGACCTGCTCCACTGGGGAGCGAGCGGGGAAATTCCGGAGAGACCACGCTGGTCGCTGCCGGGCCAGCGTTGGAATGGAGTGAGATGGAGGACGTGATCGTGGTGTCTCACTCACGCAACGAGAATGGTGCTCTTGCCGGAGTGAAATCCACGTCTTATGGAGAGAATGTGGTGGCTCTTGAGGAAGCGAGGGCTATCGGCGCTGGGGAAGCGATTTTTCCCAATACGAGAGGGGAGTTGTGTGAGGGTACGGGTTCCAACGTGTTTCTCGTTAGCGACGGAATTCTTCTGACTCCTCCGCTGAGTGGGGGCTGTCTGGCAGGCGTCACCAGGGCTTTGGTGATCGAGTTGGGGGCACGAGAAGGGATAGAGATCAGGGAGAAAGCTGTTCCCGTGGCGGTCCTGGAGAGGGCGGAGGAGGCGTTCCTGACTTCTACCACGAGGGAAGTGCATGCCATCAGGAAGGTGAATGGGCATATTCTTAGTCGCGAGCCGGGCCCAATTACGAAGACACTTGGAAGGGCCTTTCGGGCAATAGCAGAAACAGAGATAGATCCTTGAAGACATTCAGATCACCAGACCCGCTTGACTCCGTAGGAGTCAAATATCTCATTCGGACTAACAAGAGAAGCGCTCTGCTCCAGAGCTTCTGCGATAAGAAGTCGATCGAATGGGTCCCGATGGTGGCGTGGTAGTCGCGAAGTTCTGGCAAGAGCTGCTGAGCTCAAGGGTAGGATTTCGAGTCCTATGGACTCGATGGTGCTGTTGAATTCTTCTCCAAGACCGTATGGGATTCTTAAACGGCCTAGTCCGGTTTTAACGGCAAGTTCCCAGGATGTGACGGAACTGACGAGCGATCTGGACTCCCCTTTCTCAATCAGGGCTGCTGCGGTTTCGGACAGTTCAGGAGCGCCCTCGAGAAACCAGACGACCGTATTGGAATCGAGTAGAAGATTCATAAGTGCAGATGGGTTGGTTTATCGGTATCCGTTTGCGACCAGGACACCAGACCCCGGGACAAGTCCCGGGGTCCAGCAAGGCAGGGGGTTTCAGGGCAGCAGTAAAGTATGAGCAGTCGCAAGGACTTTGCAGATCGTGGTAATTCAATCTGAGGATGAAAGATCCTGATATCGAAGGGTGAATTTCGGGAGGCTTTGGGTGCGTCGGACTCGTAGGATGAAGCTGGATAAAAGGGGCCGAGCTGAAGGGCTATTCTCTTCAGAGGGGCTCATCGAAGTCGTCGGCCATCCAGAACCCAGATCCGCTTGCCATGCCTCGTTTCGGCAGATTCGTTTGCGGGGTGGGTGGACGAAGTTCGGCGACCGTTCGACCATGTTTCGTGATCTGGAACACTTCGCCATCGGTCATAATCTCCGCCACGATAGAGCTCAGCTTGGTCTTGGCTTCAAAGATTCCAATTCGTCTCACAGAAAACAAACTAGTCTAACTAGTTTAAATAGAAAAGGAAAAACTAAGGAAGCTCAAATTTGCCAAAAAATACTAACGTTTAATTAGTTATGAAAAATAAGGACCACCCAGAGATACGCAAAGCACTATCGGGTGTGGCGCCGAGATCGGCTCGATTTCCGCTGTTCAGGGCTTAAGCAATTTTCTCAAGCGGTCCAGCTGATTTCTGTAAGGTGGCTTAACCGCGAATGGGTCGCGGGTCAGCCAGCGGCGGGTAAAAGAGCGTTCGTAGCTGAATTGCTCGAATCCTGACCGGCCGCGATAGCGTCCCAGTCCACTTTTACCAAGACCCCCGATGGGGAGCAGGTGATTTGTCCCTGTCTTCATGACGTCGTTGAAGCAGACCGAACCTGATGGGAGAGCCTTCGCGATTCGCTCACTTTCTTCCCGACTGTCAGAGAAGATGTAAAGAGCGAGAGAAGAGGCCATGCCTTTCAGAGGATTGAGAGCCTGCGCAAGATCTGCACAGGGTAGCAACGGTAGCAGTGGGCCGAATATCTCCTCCTGCATAACGGGAGCGTCCCATTGTGTGTTTGGTAGAAGGCGGGGTGCGAGAGAGAGCTCTTCAGGGACATCCGGTCCAATTGAGATTGCATCAGAAGGAATAAGGTTTTGCAGCCTCTGGTAGTGCCTCTGATTCACGATTTTCGCTAAATCCCGATCAGAAGTCATCCCGTATAACCTCTTTAACTCCTCTTCACAGAGCTGGAGGAAGTCATCGTGGAGCTCAAAGGGAAGAACTACAAAGTCTGGCGCGATGCATGTTTGCCCTGCGTTAAAGAATTTCCCTGCGATGACACGTTGTGCAGCTTTTTCGAGGTCCACGTCATGGTCGATCAGGCAGGGACATTTTCCACCCAGTTCCAGAAGAACAGGCGAAAGATGTCTCGCTGCGGCATCCGCATAAAGGCGACCCACACTTTCGCCACCGGTATAGCAAAAGAATTCGAAAGGGAGATCAAGCAGAGCTTCGCCGGTGGCGGCGCCACCTTGGATCACGGTTACGTGACCGGGATCAAATATGGATGCGATCAGATCGCTAAGAAAGGCGCTGGTTGCTGGTGCACACTCAGACGGTTTGAGAATCACGCAGTTTCCAGAAGCAATAGCACAGATAAGGGGACTCAATGAGAGTTGCAGAGGATAATTCCAAGGAGAAGTGATCAGCACTCGCCCGAAGGCTTGTCTTCGGATTTCACTGCGTGCCGGGAAGAAATAAAACGGATTTGCCACACGTCGGGGCTTCTGCCATCGCTTCAGGTTCTTCAGGCAGTGTCGGAGCTCACACCTCAAAAAGTGGATCTCTGCGAGCCAGGCCTCAAGCGCAGGTTTGCCAAGGTCGGCGTGGAGAGCCTCAAGCGCTGCATCAGTATGCTTTTGCAGTTCTTCGGAAAGTCGGGCCAAGCGCTCGCGGCGGAGGGTCAGGTCCTGAGATTCACCGGTCTCAAAGAACTCCCTCTGCTTGTCAAATATCGCCTGAAAATCTTGGGTATACTCGGCCATGTCCCGCTCTGCCCGCCCAGTGTGGCTGAGAATGAGGAGGTGCTCAACCTTTGTAGGCCTTAGAAAGGGTGGAAATCCGCTTTGCGGTTGAATCGCCGGAGATCTCGCCAATCATAGCAGTGGTTCGAGTACCCGAAAGAAACACCCCCATGGTAACGTCTTCTACCCCAAGAAACAAATCTGTCCTCGTTATCGGGGCGGGATTGGGAGGCCTCGCCGCGGCCATATCCCTTCGAGCGGAAGGTTTTGACGTTCAGATTGTCGAAAAGAACGCTCAAATTGGGGGCAAGCTGAACTTCAAGGAGATCGAAGGCTTCGGTTTTGATCTGGGACCCTCCATCTTCACGCTGCCGCACCTCTTCCAGAGCCTCTTCGAGCGAGCTGGAAGAAATATGGAAGATTACCTTGAACTAGAGTCGGTGAGTCCTCACTGGCGGAACTTTTTTGAGGATGGCACGACTCTTGATCTTGAGGAGGACCCGGACCTCATGCGCGCGGAGTTGGGCAAGTTGGCAGGGGACAAGGAGCACCACTGGCGGCAATTCCAAGAATTCATGACCTATGCCCGGGCACAATATAAACTTATTGATGACGGGTATTTCAGCAAGGGACTGGATAACGTGTGGGAGTTCATTCGCCATTATGGGTGGCGCAAACTGTTGTTTCAGATGGACCACCGGAACAGCATGGCGGGCTCCATCGCCACTCACTTCGATGACGAATACCTGAGAAGAATATTCGAATACTTCATCAAATATGTGGGCTCCTCGGCTCATGATGCACCCGGCTACATGAACATGATGCCAGTAATCCAGTTCGACTACGGGCTCTGGTATGTGAAAGGTGGGATGTACAATTTAGCGAGGGGCCTCGAGCGTCTCGTTCGTGAACTTGGGATCGGACTGCGGCTGGGGGAAGAAGTATGCAGTATTAATCGGACAGGAGGGCGCTCAGTAAGCGGGGTGACGCTCAAGGGCGGCGAAGAACTCAGCGCTGATTACGTGGTCTGCAACATGGAGGTCCTGCCAGCATATCGTCGTCTGCTAAGCGAGCCGCCGGCATTCATGCGGAAGTTGGAGCGTTTCAGGCCAGCCTGCTCCGGCTTGGTTCTCCACCTCGGAACAGATCGTATCTACCCTGAACTTGCTCATCATAATTTCTTTTATTCGCAGAAACAGAGTGCGCATTTTAATTCGGTTTTCCGGGAGGGAAAGCTGCCGCAGGACCCCACAATTTATCTCGTCGCGCCAACCCGAACCGATCCAAGCAAAGCTCCGGAAGGTCACGACAATCTGAAGATTCTGCCGCATATACCGCCAATCGATCCGGAGAACCCTCATACCATGGAGGAGTATCTGGGGCTTAAGGATCGGGTGATCGATAAGCTTGAGAGGATGGGCCTTGAAAACCTCCGTAAGCACATAGTGGTGGAAGACCTGCTTACACCAATCGATATTGAGGAGCTATACAACTCCAATCAGGGTTCCATCTATGGAGTTGTCACTAACTGGAAATTGAACAAAGGCTTTAAAGCTCCGAAGCAGTCCAGCAAGTATCGCAATCTCTTCTTCACCGGGGGGAGTGTTAATCCAGGAGGAGGGATGCCGATGGCGATTCTCTGCGGGCAGAAAGTGTCTGACAGGGTGGTATCTTCTGAGAATAAGTATCGCTCCTGAGCCAGATTCCCGGTTTTCCTATTTGTGATGGAGGCTGCACTTTGGATTGTCACCGGGCTGAGCTTTCTCTCTTGGGCGGTCTCGTGGATTCTCTTCGTTCGATTTCGACGGGTTCCGTCGGGTCCAAAAGGTGTTGGCACGGCTCCGCGAATATCAATCGTAATTCCAGCTCGGAACGAAGAGGCTAACGTTGAGGTTCTTCTGCAGTCTCTGAGGGAGTGCAGATTTCATGAAATAATCGTGGTAGATGACCAATCAGAAGATCGGACAGAAGTGGTCGCGCGGGAGCTTGGAGCCCGTGTCATTTCGGGGAAAATCCCTCCAGCTGGCTGGTTGGGCAAGCCTTGGGCCTGTCAGCAGGGTGCAGAGGCAGCAACCGGGGACTGGCTCCTTTTTGTTGATGCCGACACCAGATTTATGGAAGGTGGCTTCGAGAGGATTTTGGGTTTAGCAGGAGGAGAATCCAGAGTTCATTCAGTCTGTCCATACCATGAGGTCGAGGCGCCCTATGAGCAATTGTCAGCCTTCTTCAATGTTACAATGATTCTCGGGATGAACGCTTTTACGGCGAAGGGTGCATTTGCCCGGGACATCGGGTTGTTTGGACAGGTCATGCTGGTTTCAAGGAAGGACTATGATCTCGTTGGGGGGCACTCCCAGGTCAAGGGTGACATCCTCGAGAATTTTCAACTTTCGCGGTGTTTTGCCGCTGCCGGTGTAGAGCGTTCCTGCTGGCTGGGTAAGGATACCATTTCGATGAGGATGTTTCCTGGAGGAGTCAGGGAGCTGATAGTGGGATGGAGTAAAGGAACAGTCTCTGGAGCGGCTAATACTCCGAAGGCTGCTCTTGTTGGGATTTCGGTATGGATGTCCGGCCTTTTCATGTCAGTTGTGCCCTTGTGTTTCGTAGCTGCGGCCTCGTCACCTCTCGCGACTGTGATGGTGTCACTTTATGCTCTTTGGTCTTTTCAGTGCGCCTATTTGTTCCGAGCTTCCGGGCGCTACTCCATTCTAGCAGCTTTGGCGTTTCCTGTGGGTCTCTTGTTCTACCAGATCGTATTTTTCCAAGCGGTTAGGAGAAAGCGACAAGGAGGAACAGTTCAGTGGAAGGGGCGCGATGTTTCTTGAGGTTTCAAACCTAATGATTGTGGTTCTCAACCTGATCGTTATCCCGGTGGGTCACGTGTTGCCCTCATGGCTTCTAACGCGGAAGGCGGGAAACATGTTCCGCCCGGGATCGTGTTTGTTTCGTGAGCGGAAATGGGAAATAGGAGGGAGGATCTACGAACGTTGTCTCGCGATACGTCTCTGGAAGGATCTACTGCCGGACGGAGCTCCTTGGCTTGGCGGCTTCGCCAAAAAATCCCTGGGGGGTCGCGATTTGGAATATATTTCGCGGTTCCGGATGGAAACTTGTCGAGGAGAACTAGCTCACCACATCCAGATTCCCTGTATACTCACTGCGCTCCTCTGGAATCCGTGGCCCTTCGCCGCAATTGTGATTACGGTGTATGCCTTCGTCTCAAATGTTCCATGTATCGTCGTCCAGCGTCATACACGGCATCGGTTATCGCGGCTAATCTCAAATCTCGAGGGTGAAGCCAATCAGGGGAGGACATGAAAAGGGTTCTTTACGCAGCGGTCGTTATTCTCATTTCGATGATGGCGGTTCTCGCGATCGTGCGTGTTCGCTTTTCATCAGATGTTTTTGAATTGCTTCCTCAGGACCTTCCAGAAGCGCGAGGTTTGGAGCAGATCAATCGGTATTTCAGCCGAGATGCCCAGCTGATCATTACGCTGAAAGGGCAGTCGGCGAGGGCTGTTAATGAGGCAACCGCCTCTCTTGCTAATACGCTCAGTCAGCAGAAGGTCTTAATTGGTGATCTGTTCCGCGAGGTGGATATGGATAGAATCGTCGCGGAGGGAGGACCCCTTGTTGCGTGGGCTTGGTTCAACGGGTCTCCGGAGCACCTCGCTTCTCTGGAGCGCCGGCTGGCTTCCCCGCAAGCGAGCGAAACTCTTGAGGAGTCGCTGGAAGAGATTAATGATGCCTTTGATGCCGAGAGCGCCCTCTTGAGGAGTTATGATCCACTCCAGCTTTCGCAGTTTGAATTCAGTTCTGAAGGAGAAGGGGCCTCATCTCTGGATCCAATGCGCTCACCGTCAGGTAAATTGGAAATTCTTTACGTGGAGGGGAGTGGGGTTGATTTTTCTGATTACCGGGCAGTGCGAGACTGGTTAACCAAAGTGCGAGGGTTGGTTGAACAATGGCTGAAGGGGTGGAATGGAAAAGGAATGAAGAATATGGAGGTCGAGATCGGATACACCGGAACGCCGGCTTTCATGTCAGAGGTTGGAGCTGGGATGGAGCGAGATATGACTATTTCGGTTCTTCTGACACTGGTTTTGATTTCTGCCCTCTTCTTTCTGGTTCATCGACAGGTGACCCCTCTCATCTGGCTTTTGGCAGCCATGATGGGCATCCTTGCTATTACCCTGACTATAGCTGAGCTGGCACTTGGGGAACTAAGTGTGATCAGTGTGGGATTTGCTGCTATTCTGATGGGGCTCTCGGTAGATTACGCTATTGTTCTCTATCGGGAGGCTCTTGGTAATCCGGGATCTCCAAAAACGCTTAGAAGGGCGGTGGGACCGGGTATAGCGTGGGCCGCTGTCACTACTGCGGCTGTCTTTCTCAGCCTGAATCTCAGTTCCCTGCCGGGGCTGGCAGAGCTCGGCAATCTTGTTGCCCTCGGGATACTTGTTGGGGCATTGGTGATGTTGTTTGGATTTGCTCCAGTCGCAGTCCGATTTGCAGGGCAGCGGTCTCCGAGGAGCACTCGCAACTGGGTTCCTTCCTCGATGAGTACGAGAGTGGCAGGAATTCTTGCTGTGCTTGTCCCGCTCGCTGCGATCGGCTCGTCTTTCATGCTCGAGAAGCAGATCATGGAGGCGGAATTCCACCCATTCAGAATGAAGGAAAGCCCAGCTCTGAGCACATGGGATGAGATGCGTGCAGAATTACACGGGGAGAGCCAGACTGCCCCGGCAGTGATTACCGCCGCAAATTTTGGCGAGCTGCACACCCAGCTCCAAGCCTTTCAGCAGAGATGTACAAGAGCGCAGGAGGCAGGGTTGATTGAGAGAGTTATTCTCCCGGATTCGTGGGTGCCGCATCCTGAACATCAACGCAGGAACGCCGAGCTGCTGCGAGTGCTCGTTAGGGAAGGGCCGCGCCTTCTCTCGGAGATTGATGGAGCGGGATTCACGAAGGAAGGGATGGATCTGACGCGTGAGGTGATGAACTCTTGGGCGCACTATCTTGATCAGTATGATGGGAGGAACCCAGTGCGTCCGGAAGGGAGTCTGGCGAAATGGACAGTCGACCAGATCGTGACGGAACGTGAAGATATTGTCGCTGCGGTGGTAGCCCTGATGCCGGTTAACCCCAGGGACAGGGAGTGGGTGACTGCGGTCTGCGATGACCATTCCAATATAGCAAGTCTGCCCTCGCTCGGGACGGCCTTAAACGAGCGGATCGCTGAGGACTTNTGGAAAATTTTCNTACCAATGNTAGTCCTTCTAACGGTTGTCCTTGCTCTGGTCTATCGTTCATGGAGGGAACTGTTCCTGACGCTTCTGGCTCTGTTCTTCGGTGGTTCTGTGATCGTTATTCTTACGGTCTGGACNCCCTTGTCGTGGAACTCATTCAACGTCTGCGGAATTCCACTTCTTTTTGGTATCGGCTTGGATTTCAGTATCCACATGCTGTTCGCGTTGAGGCGGAGTGGAGGTGACCTCGAAGTAGTACGAAATGGAATGGGAAAGGCAGTGGCTTTTTGTGGACTCTCTTCCGCGATCGGTTTTGGGTCGTTAGCAACAGCTTCTGCTGACGGGTTGTCCAGCCTCGGGGTGGTTTGTGCAATCGGAATTCTCGCGAATACTTTTGTCGCAGTGATTCTACTGCCTGCTTGGTATCGTCTTGTGCATCCTGTTTCGAATTCTGCGGCTGACAGCGGAGATCAAGTTGATTAGCGTTCCCCGCGATGGAGAGGTTCACCTGTCACCTTCTGATCCTCATATCCCTTATTTCGGGGGGTATCCTTATGGCGGATACGAATGACACCAAAGAGCAGGTAGTACGGCGTTGGCTGTCGACCAATACAGGGGTGGATGTTCTCAAAGTCGAGTTTACCCAGATAAGAAAGCTGACCAGCCTTAAATCCACGATCCGTCAGCAAGGAATACTTTGGATAGACAGACGGGCAGGTGCGAGATTTCGGTGGCAGATCGGTAGCCCGCCGCGGACAATTGTGACCCGGGTGAAAGATGAGTTGCTGGTCATACGCCCCCGATCCCTGCAGTATGAGAAGAGTCCTGCGAGCAAGAGCAAAAATAGCATGGCGTTTCTGGCTGGGGGTTTTCCCAGGGGTTGGGAAGAGTTCCAGACAAAATACGAATTACTTGGAGTGAAAATTCTGAATGGAACTCATCGTATTAATGTTCAGCCCAAAGGGCATCTAGCCCATGGTGTCCGCGTTCTTACCTTTGTCACTGGGAGCGCAACAGGGGTCCTGCAATCGATAGATCTGACTCTTCGGGATGGATCTTCGCAGCAGATCGTATTTGACAGGGTGGTTACGAGCCCTCGACTGACCGATAATCTTTTTGAACCGGACCTGACAGAATATCGTGCTGTGAATTTCAAGTGATTGAACAATATCATGGCTGATTCACTCACGAACAGAGACAGACATGTAGTGGTGGTAGGGGCGGGTCCCGGGGGAATAACTGCGGCAATGATCCTCTCGCATCGAGGATACCGTGTCACAGTGGTAGAGAAAGCCGGGCAGGTCGGAGGGCGCAGCGCCTGTCTGCATGCCGGCCCTTATGCCTTCGATACAGGACCGACGTTTCTTCATCAGAAATTCACTCTGGAGGAAATGTTTCAGGAGGCAGGACGTAATCTGGACGATGAGCTCGACCTNATTCAGCTGGACCCGATGACTCGGNTGAAGTGGGGGCAGACTTCGATGGAGACCACTTCAGATCCTTTAAAAATGGCGGCAGAAATTGAGCGGGTCTTTCCCGGGGAAAGCGANGGNTTTCATCGTTTCATGGCTGATCAGGAGGAGAAATTCCGCTTACTTGTTCCTTGTTGGACAGCTTCCTACAGCAAGATTCGGGATCTCTTCAGGAAGTGTCTGCTAGATGCCTTTCCCTATGTGGCGACCAGGCATTCTGTCTTTTCCCTGCTTGGAGAGTATTTTTCGGATGAGCGCCTGCGACTTGCATTCACCTTTCAGTCAAAATACCTGGGAATGTCTCCATGGAAGTGTCCGGCACTCTTCAGTATACTCGCTTTTCTTGAGTATCGATTTGGGATTTACCACGTTCAGGGAGGAATCAGCAGGATTTCGGAAAAGATGGCAGAAATTGCACAGAGTGACGGGGCGGAAATACGTCTTGATACCTCTGTCAGGGAGGTCGTGAACGAGGGGTGGGAAACCAGTGGCGTGCTTCTTGAATCGGGAGAAGTTATCAANGCGGATGCCGTGATCCTTAACGCGGATTACGGATATGCNGTCACCCNGTTGTTGAGTGGTCATAATGTCCCGGAGCACAAGGTGCGCAGGAAGGGTTTTTCCTGTTCAACCTTCATGCTTTACCTCGGTCTCGATACACTCTACGAGGGAGAGCCACATCATCAGATCCTGTTCGCTGACAACTATCGGAAAAACGTCACTGAGATTCAGGAGGAGCGTATCGTTTCTGAGGATATGTCTGTCTACGTTCGGAACTCCTCAGTGACGGATCCACTGGTAGCACCTGAAGGGCACTCCAACCTTTACGTTCTGGTGCCTACAATCAATACCCGCCATGAAATTGATTGGACCGGTATGCAATCAGCCTACCGGAACAAGGTTCTGGATCGCATCGAGGCTCGGACGGGCATGAAGGACCTTCGAGATCGAATTGTCGAGGAGCGCGTGATCACCCCTCAGAACTGGTGTGAGGATGGATCAATTTTCATGGGTGCCACCTTCAATTTGAAGCACTCTCTCAACCAGCTTCTCTACCTGCGTCCGCACAACCGGTATTCCAAGTTTCGTAATCTTTATCTAACCGGTGGAGGAACTCNTCCTGGTAGTGGCTTACCGACAATTTATGAGTCTGCTCGAATAAGTGCGAACATGATATCTGAGCAATTCGGATCAAAATATGACCGGATCGACCTGACAATGCCCCTCCTGAGCTCCGGTTCCTGAGGCAAGAAGATTCCCGTGAGAAGGTATATTTCNTTCATGGAGCGCCGTGTGAGCCCGGAAGATCTCCCATTTATTTCTGGNCGGCAGGGAGGGTGCTTTGTAGCGTCCGTCCCCTGCTGCAAGAGCGGTGTGGAACATTGAACAAGCTCAAATATCATGTCAGACCACTTCCCCGACGTCTCCAAGATCGAATTTGAAGGTCCGGACTCGGACAACCCGCTCGCTTTTCGCCACTATAACCCGGACGAACTTGTCGCCGGTAAGAGCATGAAGGAGCATCTGCGTTTCGGTGCTGCCTACTGGCATTGCATGCGCAATCCACTGGGAGATCCGTTTGGAGCTGGGACAGCCCACATGCCCTGGGATGATGGGAGTGAGTCACTCGACAATGCTCTGGCAAGGGTTCCGGTCTTTTTTGAGTTTCTCGAAAAGAGTCAGATTGATTTCTATTGTTTTCACGATCGGGATGTTTCTCCCGAAGGCTCCAGCTGGTCCGAGACTCACTCGCATCTTGAGCGGGTGACCGAAGAATTGAAGGGAGCGCAGGACAGTAGTGGCAAGAAACTCCTCTGGGGAACTGCCTGTCTTTTTGCGCATCCGCGTTATGCGCAGGGAGCGGCTACCTCGCCCAGTGCTGACGTGTTTTCCTACGCCGCAAGCCAAGTGAAGCATGCGCTTGAGGCGACCCACGCTCTGGGTGGCGAGGGATATGTATTCTGGGGAGGTCGTGAAGGTTATGCCTCCTTGATTAACACGGACATGAAGCGCGAGCTGGACCATCTTGCCCGGCTCCTGCACATGGCAGTAGATCATGCCAAGAAGATTGGATTTACCGGGCAATTTTACATTGAGCCGAAACCTCGCGAGCCCTCTACCCATCAATACGATTCCGATGCGGCGGCCTGCCTCAACTTTTTAAGGGAGTATGACCTGATGGATCACCTCAAGCTTAATATTGAAACCAATCATGCGGAGCTNGCAGGNCACACGATGGAACATGAATTAGACGTGGCTTCTGCTGCCGGAGCTCTCGGGTCAATCGATGCAAATCGTGGGGATCAGCTGATTGGGTGGGATACAGATCAGTTCCCGACAAACATTTATCAGTGCGCCAACATCATGCTCAGGGTTCTTAAAATGAACGATGGGGCGGGCTTCACCACAGGGGGCCTGAACTTTGACGCCAAGAGGCGGAGAGAGTCGCATCTTCCCGAAGATCTTTTCCACGCTCATGTTGGAGGGATGGATGCCTTCGCCCGGGGATTGAAGATNGCAGCGAGGATCATAGCGGATGGCAGATTCGATGAGTTCGTCCGGGCCCGTTATCAATCTTTCGATTCCGGAGTAGGGGCAGAGATTGAGGCGGGGCAAACCAGTCTTGAATCGTTGGACGCATACGCACTGGGTATAGAAGCACCGCTCCTTGCGAGTGGCCGTCAGGAAATGCTTGAGAACCTTCTCAACGATTACATTTAGGTCTTCGAGAATACGGCAGGTTTCGGTCAAAATCTTGAGATTTAAGGACAACCTGCAGGGAAAGCCTGACATTTTCGCTTAATTTTCTGTGCCTCTAATAGCAACACGCTGATGTGGCAGAGCGTGAGGTATGCCGNTTGGTNGCTTGTTTTTCCNACGGGCGGACGAGAGACAAACTCGTCCGGAGGGCTCTGCTCACTGATTGGATTTTGAGTGCCGAGTGGCGCGGATGACCATCTCAAGAAAAACCCAAAATCCAAGGAGGCCACCGCGCCACTACTAGACACACGGAGAGTTCCTTGAAGCATCTGCCGTGCCAAACTGCTTGAGATGGAGGTGATAGCATGGTCGATTTGGGAAATTTCCAAGAAAAACCAAGATCGAGAAGATTCACTTCGGGTAAAGCCTCGCAGTGTATGGCTNTCCTGCTATGAAAGTCTCAGTCAGGATTAACGCGTATCATCATGCCCCTAGTTCTTGGTTTAGATTCTTCCACGCAGAGCGTCTCTGCAGTCGTTCTCGATACAGATTCGGATTCGATCCTCCATGAGGAGTCGGTCAGCTTCGGTAGTGACCTGCCGGACTACGGCCAGCCCTCGGGCTTCATCCCTGGTGGAGAAAATGGGGAAGTCCATAGTGATCCAATGATGTGGTTGGATGCGCTCGAGCTGGTATTCTCCCGTCTCGCGCAAAGTTCCGTAGAGATGTCGGATATCGTCGCGGTCTCCGGTTCGGGCCAGCAGCATGGAAGTGTCTATCTCGACGAGAGTTTTGCCGACACGGTAGGCAATCTGGATCCACGGGGGACACTCAAGGGCCAGATTCTTTCCCACCTTACGAGGCAGACAGCGCCCATCTGGATGGATAGCTCGACAACGGTGGAGTGCGGTGAAATCACTCGAGCGCTCGGGGGTGATCAGGAAGTATGCAGTCGGAGTGGATCCATTGCGATCGAACGATTCACGGGACCACAAATTCGCCGATTTGCGAAGACGAGCTATGATGGATGGGAATTGACCGGGGTGGTTCATCTCGTGAGTTCATTCATGGCGTCAGTTCTTGCGGGTAAAAGTGTTGCGATTGATCATGGAGATGGCGCGGGGATGAATCTGCTCAATCTGGCTTCGGGAGGCTGGGATGACGAGTTGCTTGAAGCGACTGCTCCCGGCTTGCGGGCGAAGCTTCCCTCCCCGGAGCCATCCGCAACAGTGGCGGGTAATGTGAGCCGGTTTTTTGTAGAGAACTACGGGATGAATGCGGATTGCAAAGTCGTGCTCTTCTCGGGAGACAATCCCTGCAGTCTTGTTGGGATGGGAGCCTCAAAGCCCGGTAAGGTCGTTATCAGTCTTGGTACGAGTGATACGCTTTTTGCGGCGATGCCGGAGCCTCGGACGGACCCGAATGGCTTCGGACATGTCTTCGGAAATCCTATGGGTGGATTCATGAGTCTCATATGCTTTTTGAATGGGTCACTCGCACGGGAGAAGGTGAAGGACGGTCTTGGGCTGAACTGGTCGGATTTTGATCGGGAAGGACTTGAGCTGACGCCGGTCGGCAACTTGGGACGGGGTATGCTCCCTTTCTTTGGATCAGAAATTACACCCCGGGTGACCTCTTCTGAACCTGTGTATTTTGGATGGCCTGAGGGCGAAAGAGAGCCGGCTGCAGTTGTGCGAGCCCTTCTGGAAGGCCAATTTATGAACATGAAGGTTTCCTCAAGGTGGTTAGGAGTCTCCCCAAAGACTATTTATCTGACAGGTGGAGCATCGAAAAATACGGGAATCGCTCAGACGGCAGCGGATGTTTTCGGCGTTCCTGTCTCTCGGTTGAGTGTGGCCGGTTCGGCCGCCCTTGGAGCTGCCATGAGGGCGGCCAACGCGGTGAGTGGAATTTCTCTGGACTCCCTCGAAGAGGCTTTCTGCCGGCCTGAGAGAGGTTCCACCGTGCAACCAAGGGAAGGAACAGGAGAAATCTACGAGGAATTGGAGCAAAAATGGGTCTCAGCCTTGCACGAAGCGTTTCCGCTCCTTAAGGATTGAGAACACTACGTAACTAACCAGAACAATGGCACGACCAGTAACACTCTTCACCGGCCAGTGGGCCGATCTCTCCCTTTCCGATCTTCTGCCCAAGGTAAAGGACATGGGCTATGACGGGGTCGAACTCGCCTGTTGGGGCGATCACTTTGACGTTCAGCGAGCACTCAACGAGGACGGCTATGTCGAAGGGCGGTGGGAGCTGCTCGAGAAAAATGGCATGGTATGCTATGCGATTTCGAATCACTTGGTCGGACAGGCGGTTTGTGATCTGATCGATGGGCGGCACCAGTCGATTCTTTCCCCTGAGGTCTGGGGCGATGGTGATCCTGAGGGGGTAAGACAACGGGCAGCACAGGAGATGATTGATACCGGCAAGGCCTGTCGTAAATTCATAGACGCAGGAAGATCCTTCATGGCGGATAAGCCCGTGGGCTCTGGGCGAGCAGTGGTCAATGGGTTTACCGGGTCCAGTATCTGGCACTCGATATATGCTTTTCCACCGACAAGTCAGGAGTATTACCAGAAGGGCTTCGATGATTTTGCAGCTCGCTGGAAGCCGATTCTGGATGAGTTCGATGCGGTTAATGTAGATTTCGGCCTGGAAGTTCACCCAACGGAAATAGCCTTCGATATAGCCTCTGCAGCCCGGGCCATCGAGGCTGTTGATGGACATTCAAGATTTGGATTTAATTATGACCCCAGTCACCTCGGCTACCAGGGGGTTGACTACGTCAAGTTCATCCGTGACTTCTCTGACAGGATCTTCCACGTCCATATGAAGGATGCGTGGTGGGGGCACGGAGATGGAAGCGTGGGCGTCTTTGGTGGCCATACGGACTTCACTGATGCGCGCCGTTTCTGGGATTTTCGTTCTGTAGGCCGGGGCGATACGGACTTCGAGGAAATCATTGTCGCTCTGAACGACATCGCCTACGCGGGACCATTATCCGTTGAGTGGGAGGATGGGCGGATGGACCGATTCCATGGTGCAGCTGAGAGCTGTGCTTTTACCAAGGATCTTGATTTTGCGCCCAGTGACGTGATTTTCGATTCGGCTTTCGACAAGGAAAACCAGTAACATTTAGCATAAGCGAAATCATGGCAACTAAAGTGGGAGTCATTGGAGCGGGTGGCATGCTCCAGTATCATGCGCCCGGCTTCCGGCAGGGCGGGGGTGAGCTGGTCGCAATTGCTGATGTGAACAGGGAGGCTGCACAGGCTTCTGCGGACGAATGGAACGTGTCACAGGTCTTTGGAAATACCGAAGATCTTCTCGATTCGGAAATAGACGCAGTAAGCATTATTGTTCCGAACAAGTTTCATGCTCCTCTGGCCATTCAGGCTCTGGAGGCAGGAAAACACGTGTTCTGCGAAAAACCGCCTGCGCTCAATGCGGCGGAGGTCGAAGAGATGATCTCCGCTTCGGAAAAGGCCGGAAAGGTCCTGATGTTCAATTTCAATAACCGTGCCCGTCCAGAATCTCAGGCCATGATGAAATACATAGCGGATGGGGCTGTAGGGCGAATTAATTCAGCTCAGGCCCAGTGGATCCGGCGGACAGGAATACCAGGATTCGGGGGCTGGTTTACTACAAAAGAGTTGTCCGGCGGAGGCCCCGTTATCGACCTGCTCCACATGATCGATCTCGCTCTTTATTTCATGGGCTACCCGGAACCGGCGCACGTCCTTGGCCAGACTTTCGACGACTTCATTACAGACAAGGCATTCAAGGGCCCTTGGGGTATTCCTGATAATGCGGACGGAAAAACTGATGTGGAGGCTGCTGCCCACGGGTTCGTGACCTTCAAGAGTGGGCAGGTTCTCAGCTTGCGGAACTCGTGGGCTGAAATGATAGAGAGAGAAGTAGTGTCCGTGGTCTTCCAGGGCAGCAGGGCTGGTGGCAAGGTCGAGCGTCTCTTTGGCAGCGACGGCTTGGACGATACTGCGATCGATACTTGTGAGCTTTACACACAGGAAGATGGGAAATCGGTCAATCATCAGGTTGAAACGGAACCCTGCGAGGACATGGGGCGGATCGCTTCGGCAGCTAATTTCGTGGAGGCCATCGAGGGCACGGCTGCTCCTCTCAATACCCCGGAAGAAGCCCTGAAGCTCATGCAGATCATTGATGCCCTCTACCAGTCGGCGGAGACTGGGGCCCCGGTAGCGCTTTAGAACTTAGCGTTTCTTTTTTCAGAAATTCACAAGTAACAGGACAGTTAAAATGGCACTTAAGAGAAAACTTCGAATGGGAATGGTTGGGGGTGGACGTGGTGCGTTCATCGGCGCAGTGCATCGCATGGCCGCCAACCTGGATGGGAAGATTGAACTGGTCGCGGGGGCATTCTCCTCCGATCCTGAGAAATCAAGACTGAGCGGAGAGGATTTTTTCCTTTCCCCGGATCGGGTCTACGGATCCTACGAGGAGATGGCAGAGAAGGAGGCAGCTCGGGAAGACCGGATCGATTTTGTCACGATCGTGGTGCAGAATCACTTGCATGTCGCCGTTGCCAAGACCTTTCTTGAGGCAGGTTTTAATGTTATATGTGATAAGCCTCTTTCCAGTAATCTTGAGGACGCCAAGGATTTGCAAAACCTGGTGCACTCAAGTGGCAGGGTCTTCTGTCTGACTCATAATTATACAGGATATCCGATGGTCAAAGAGGCCCGGAGAATGGTTCAGGATGGGGAACTGGGTAGACTTCTCAAGGTTGTGGCGGAATATCCGCAAGGCTATGCGGTCGGAGATGTCGAAGGAGAAGGACAGGGGCAGATTTCGAACTGGCGGGCTGACCCGGCCATTGCTGGTTCATCCAACTGCATGGGAGATATTGGAACGCATGCCCATAACCTCGTCCGCTATATCTGTGGGATCGAAGTCGATGAGCTGGCTGCTGAACTTTCGGCATTTATCCCGGGTCGTGAACTCGATGATGATGGAAACTGCCTCGTGCGTTTTACTGACGGAGTGAAGGGTATAATTTACGCGTCACAGATCTCGAACGGTGACGAAAATAATCTCAATATCCGGGCGTATGGAACCAAGGCCTCGATCGAGTGGCATCAGGAGGACCCGAACGAGTTAATCGTAAAATACGCGAATGCTCCGCGAAAAGTCTACCGCCGTGGTAATGAGTATCTGGGAGAGGCTGCATCCTCGAATTCGCGGACTCCCTTCGCGCACCCGGAGGGTTTCATTGAAGCTTTCGCCAACGTATACCTCGCGGCCGCAGCTGCTATCGCCGATCAGATTGAGGGCAAGGACCCGCCCGCTGAAGGATACGACTTTCCCACGGTTGATGATGGAGTTGCAGGTAACGCCTTTATCAAAGCGTGTGTGGACTCTTCCCGGAGTAACGCGGCGTGGACCAAGCTGGAGCTCTAGGCTCAGCAGGAAAGGGCTAGAGGTTCCCTCAGACTGATTCTGTTGTTGCGGCCGTCAACGGATGTCGTCATACTCATCGAAAATATCCACATCATTATGAATCAGCGACTGTCCCTTATTCTCCCAATCGCTTTGGTGGCGACTATGGTTCCCCTCGCGATCGGTCAGAAGGATAGCGGCTACAAAGGAAAGAATGCCGATAAGATAGCCCCGAGTCTCCCAGAGAAGGCTTTTGCTGAGGCGAAGAAAAAGCGCAAGCTGCTCGTGTTTTCCCGGACCACGGGTTTTCGTCATGGCTCTATCCCGACTGGCCTCACCGCGATGAAAATGATGGGTGAAAAGACCGGTGCATTTGAAGCGGTTCTTAGTGACAACTTAGAGAATTTTGAGAGCGATAAGATCAATGAGTTTGACGCGATTCTCTTTCTTAACACCACGGGGGATCCTTTCATGGAGAAGGGTAAGCCGGATGCCAAGGCTCGCTCTGAAAGGCTGCAGAAAAACCTGCAGGATTTCGTGAAAAGTGGAAAGGGTTTTGCAGGGTTTCACTCAGCGACGGATACCTTGAAGCCTAGTGGGGGAAAGACTCCGGAATACTCCAAGATGATCAACGGCGCATTCGATGGGCACCCCTGGGGGGGCGGGAGTAATGTCACGATCGCAGTGGAAAAAGGTCAGGAGGAGCATCCAATCGTTGCCCACCTCGGTGGCAAGAGCCTGAGCTTCAAAGAAGAAATCTACCAACTTCGAGACCCCTATGACTCCAGCAAGGTGCAGATGCTTCTTCGGCTAGATCTGGAGAGAAGCGACAAGAAAAACTTAAAGCGCGCAGACCGTGATTACGGGGTGGCGTGGGTTCGAAAATGGGGAGAGGGCCGTGTGTTTTATTGTTCCTTGGGACATAATGACGCAATGTATTGGAATCCGGAGGTTTTGAAGGTGTATCTCGGAGGGCTGCAATACGCCCTCGGGGACTTTGATGTTCCGTCGAAGTAAGGATCGCTTTGCTTCTCAATCGCGGAGCTGAGGCTTATAAAATCCCGGGTCGTCTTGGTTAGGGTTTGTGGTTGGTTTGTGGAGCCTTCCGGAGCCTTGTGGAGGTTTAATTTTGAGGGGTTCAGATGGCCGACGGTGTGACCGAATCGAACCCCAAAATCATAGGTTTGCCGCTGACCTGACGGTCGTTTAGGATTTCTCCATCCGGGCTTGTGAAATTTTTCACAAAGGCCTTGTGAAATTTTTCACAAGGCCTTAGTTTTCGAGCAGTCAAGCCCATGGCCAATTTCTTCCCGCGTTGGACGAACATTTTGCCGCTGAAGATAGCGGTGTGCCTAGGAGTTGCCGGTGCGAGCGTGGTGGTAGGTTTCACCTATTATGCCACGCCCAAAGCGCAACGGGTAGGTTATATGCCGTCGCAGCCTATTCCTTACGATCACGCGCTGCATGTGAATCAGCTGGGCATGGATTGCCGCTACTGCCACAGCTTTGTCGAGCACTCAGGGCATGCGAATGTTCCATCGGCGAGCACCTGCTGGAATTGTCACCAGCACGTTCGGAAGGATAGCGACAAGCTGCAGCCCTTGCGTCGGGCATTCGACCAGGATTACGAGCATTACGACGGAGAACCCATCAAGTGGGTTCGGATTCACCAAAGTCCGGACTACGTGTTCTTCAATCATTCGGCTCACGTGAATCGGGGAGTATCCTGCGAGTCCTGTCACGGCAAAGTGAACGAGATGAAAGTTGTCTACCAGGCTGAGGCTCACTCCATGGGCTGGTGTCTTGATTGTCACAGAAATCCGGAAAAGCACCTCCGACCTCTCGAGGAGATATACAACCTCGATTACGACGCAGAGGATTGGCTGGCGGAGAACAAGATGGTTCACCCGGAAACAGGCAAGCAACTGAAGAGCCAGAAGGATCTTGGGCTTTACCTCAAGGAACATTGGAACTAGACAAAACTATGAACAACTTGGAAAAACCGATAAAAAAAGTAGAAAAACCTTAGGTTTTCCTATGATGTTCTTATTTGCTTCCTTACCTTTTCCTAGTTGTTGCTA
>PARF01000018.1 GCA_002709915.1 Roseibacillus sp.
AGAAGCACCAGCAGAAGCACCAGCAGAAGCACCAGCAGAAGCACCAGCAGAAGCACCAGCAGAAGCACCAGCTGAAGCACCAGCTGAAAACACAGATAATGGATGCGACGACACCCCCAAGGAACAAGACACCGTGACCGAGGAAATCGTCGCCGAGGAACCCGAGCCTGTCACCCCTGGCGGTGACGACAGCAAGCCCAAGGCCCCCGAAGCAGAAAGTGACTCGCTTCCGGCCGAAGAACCTGCAGCTGAGGAGCCTGCCGCTGAGGAACAAGACGAACCCGCCGAAGAAGACCACCATATGACTGAGGGGACGCAAGAAGGTGCCATTGCGATTATTTCTGATGTCGACATGCTCTTTGACTACTTCATGGGTGACGCCGAGCGCGGGGCATCGCGTAATAACAACAACGTGGATTTCATCATGAATCTGGTTGAAAACCTCGCCGGGGATGAAGACCTCATGACTATCAGGGGTAAAGACTCCATCGGGAGGCCTTTTACAGCTATCAATGACATCAGAGAGAGGGCAGCTGCTGCTGCCGCTCCGAAACGCGCTGCCAACCAAGCGCTAATGGAGAAGGCTCGGCAGACCCTCCAGGAAGGACAGGAAGGCAAGGATATCGGCGGCGGCCTGATGATTATCGGCCAAAGCGAGGAGAGTATTGAAAAGGCTCAGGAAATCGAGATAGAGATCCGCAAGTTGCAGAGAGAAGAAAACAAGATCAGCAGGAACCAGCGTGCGGAGATCCAAGCTGCGATCAACAGCTACGAGTGGAGGAACATGCTGATCACACCAGCCCTCGTTCTCATCATCGGACTTCTTGTAGGAATCACCCGTAAAATCAAAACGGCAGCAAAATGAACAATAAACGTCTTCTACTTCTGGTGGGAGTTACCGCCATCAGTGCAATCATCGCTACGAGCATCCTTCTCAACACTCCTGAGCGGTTCAGCGCGAACAACGAAAATATTGGGGAACACCTTGTTATCCCCTTCAAGGAGAATGCTGTTGCCGAGATCCGGATTAAAGATTCGGAGGATGAAACCGTTCTAAAACAAACCGACAACGGATGGGTAGTTGCGAACCGGCAGGACTACCCGATCGACAATCCCGGCGAGGTGGCGCAACTCCTGAGGTCCCTCATGCTCTTCAAAATCGGACTCGAGCTAAGGGCTGACAAGGAGCACTACGCCCAGATTGGACTGCTTGCGCCTGAAGATGCAGATGAGGCGAAAGCCTATCAGGCCGAACTGGAAAAAGAAGGCGTCTCTAATCCGTCGGATCCGAGGGGAATCCACGTGTCAGTAAAGGGGAAAGACGGATCTCTCCTCGTCGATCTTATTCTTGGAGAGCAATTTGGAGAGATTGCTTCCCGGGCGCCACGAGGATTTGTAGTGCGGAGCAAAGCTAGCTACCCGGGAATCTGGAAAGCTCTCGGAACCCTTAATCAGGCAACTGGCGATGCGGAATCAAAAAATACCGACAAACGCAGGGGACCAATAGCAGACCCTACGTCGTGGCTGTCCTACAAGTTCATCGAGGTAGAGAAACTAAAGAGCATCACTCTTAGCGCCCCCAACGATGGGGATTTTCAAGGCTGGACCGTTTCTCGCGAGGACGAAAACGGCGACTTCTCCACCGGAGATTTGAAAGAAGACGAGGAAATGGACACCGCAGCCACGGGTCCATTCAAATCCCTCTTCAACTCACTTCGTTTCGAGGATGTACTCGAAAAGGATGCCTTCACTAAGGTCCAAGACTCGAAAAGTGCCAGAAGGGCCGTCTTAACCACTTTTGACGGGTTTACCTACACGGTAGATCTCAGCCCAAAAGTCCCAGAGCAGGAATCTGAGGGTGATGATGCTCCGCCTCCCCCTTCCCCTAACTATGTCGGAACCGTGAAAGTTGCCGCTAACCTTGTGGAGGAGAGGGCTAAGAAGGAAGGCGAGACCGACGAGGAGGCAGAAAATGCAGACAAGCTCTTCAAGGCCACCCTCGACAACCTCAAATACAAGCTTGAGCTTGAGAAGGTCTTCTCTGGTCAGATATATGAATTCGCCAACTTCTCTTTGAGTGGCTTGGACAAAGCTCGAGACGGCATCGTTAAGAAGAAAGAGGAGGATGCAGCCGAGAAGGAAGCGGCCGAGGGGGACTCAGCTGCTGGAAATCCAGCTGCGGCACCGGGTGCAACAGCAGTTTCACCACCTATAGCGATTCCGCCGCGTCCAAGCGTCACAACTCCCCCAGTGGAAGTTACCCCCCCAGACGGCAACGAGTGACATCGCGGAAGTGGCCGCATCTGACGGGCCGGGGACTCGTGACAAAAGATCTTAGGGAGAACCGATCGCCGCTTGCTAATCATGGTGACTGTTATATCATATAGAGGCAACTCCTGTAAGGCACTGCCGGCCTATGAACGCCCTGACCCGCGCGGTTCTATCCTTCTGGGATTCCTCAATAGGGAAGAAAATCCTGGTTGCTGGCACCGGTATTGCCCTTCTGCTTTTCCTGCCCGGGCACCTCATCGGAAACCTGCTTCTCTTTGCAGGTAAGGATGCAATCAATGAATATGCACTCTGGCTGCATAATCTAGGCCATGGAGGCGCGGTTTGGATCGCCCGCCTAGGCCTTCTTGCCGCTCTGGGAGTCCACATTCTGCTTACTATTCAGCTAACTGTCAGAAACAGGGCGGTTCAACAGAAGTACAGCTATCCCGCAACGGCGAAAGCAAGCCGCTCATCTCGGATGATGATCTGGAGCGGCCTCACTATTCTTGCGTTCATCATCTATCATATTAGCCACTTTACCGTTCGGATCGGAAACGATTACAACGGCACGGCATATATGACGTCCCTCCCAGGTCATGACGGTGATGTCCACAACGTTCACCAGATGATGATCGATGGGTTTTCCCATACAGGGAACACGGTCTTCTACATGATTGCTATTACCCTCCTGTGCTCCCACCTCTCACACGGATTTGCCTCAGTCTTTCAGACCCTCGGCCTGCGATCGCGCAAGAACGAAGCCCTCATCATGCGGGCTGGCTGGGCGTACGCGCTTTTACTATGGGTCGGATTCCTATCCATCCCCACCGCGATTCTTTTCTTTGGATATGGCAGAGGCTAGGAATTTGCATAATTTTCGAACCGTTGTTTATTAGGNAGAGCGATGTCCCTGAGTCTCCAGAGCGCCATTCCNTCCGGTCCGATCGACCAGAAGTGGACTAAGCACAAGATGGAGTCCCGCTTGATAAATCCAACGAACAAACGGAAGTATTCGATTATCGTCGTGGGAAGCGGACTTGCCGGGGGCGCAGCGGCAGCCACCCTCTCCGAGCTGGGCTACGGGGTAAAATGCTTCTGCTACCAAGACAGTCCTCGCAGAGCGCATTCAATAGCAGCTCAAGGCNGCATAAATGCTGCAAAAAATTANCAGAATGACGGCGATTCGGTTTCGAGGCTTTTCTACGATACGATCAAAGGTGGAGATTTCCGCTCTCGAGAAGCGAACGTCCACCGGCTGGCGGAAGTATCCGTCAGCATCATAGATCAATGCGTCTCCCAGGGAGTCCCCTTCGCCAGAGAGTACGGAGGACTTCTGGACAACCGATCATTTGGCGGAACGCAGGTCAAAAGGACCTTCTACGCACGCGGTCAGACGGGCCAACNGCTGTTGCTCGGATGCTACCAAGCACTTTCAAAAGAGATCTCTANCGGAGGAGTGCAGATGTTTCCACGCACCGAAATGCTCGATCTGGTAGTGGTCGACGGCCACGCTAAGGGGATCATTGTGCGAAACATGGTGACCGGAGAAATCTCCGCCCATGCTGCCGACACCGTAGTGCTCGCCACTGGGGGTTACGGAAACGTCTTCTANCTTTCGACCAACGCCAAGGGTTGCAACGTCATGGCAACCTACCGAGCACACAAACGCGGTGCAGCATTTGCTAATCCTTGCTACACCCAGATTCACCCTACCTGCATTCCCGTGAGTGGAGACTACCAGTCAAAGCTCACTCTCATGTCAGAGTCTCTCCGTAATGACGGACGTATTTGGGTTCCTCGCAGTGTTGAGATCGCTGAGAAAATAAGAAATGGGCAAGTCAGNGCCGGGGATATCGGGGAGGATGATCGGGATTACTATCTGGAAAGGAAATACCCGTCTTTCGGAAATCTATCTCCGAGAGATATTGCCTCCAGATCTGCGAAAGAAGTATGCGACGAGGGGCGCGGCATTGCCCCCACCGGCCTCGGCGTTTTCCTTGACTTCAGGGATGCCATTATNCGGGACGGTCACGACTCGATTTCCGCGCGGTATGGCAACCTTTTTGAAATGTATGAGAAAATCAAAGGAGAGNATCCCTACAGCACCCCTATGCAGATTTTCCCTGCAGTGCACTACACCATGGGAGGGCTTTGGGTAGATTACAATTTGATGTCCAATCTGCCGGGCCTCCACGTGGCAGGAGAGGCCAATTTCTCGGATCATGGGGCTAACCGGTTGGGAGCGTCTGCCCTCATGCAAGGTCTTGCTGATGGATACTTCGTCCTTCCCTCAACCATAGCTAATTATCTCGCCCCACAGAAGCCGGGTTCAGTAAAAGAGACTCATCCCGAATTTACCCGCTGCCTGGAGGAGACCAAGGAACGGATAACGAAGCTGATGAACGCCAAGGGCAGACGTAGTGTCGACAGCTTTCACCGGGAACTCGGCCTCCTGATATGGGATAAGTGCGGTATGGCGCGGTCAGGGGAAGGCTTGGAATACGCGTTAAAACGAATTCCGGAGATTCGGGATGAATTCTGGGATAACGTCCGGGTGCCCGGTAGCGGAGCACAGCTAAATCAGGAATTGGAAAAAGCAGGCCGCGTAGCTGACTTCCTGGATTTTTCCGAAGTGCTCTGCCACGACGCGCTCGACCGCAAGGAATCCTGCGGAGGCCATTTCCGGCTCGAGAGTCAATTCGAGGCTGACGATCCTGAGGTTCTTGATGGAAGCACTCAGGCCGGAGAAGCCAAGCGCAACGACAAGGATTTCTGTCATGTCAGCGCGTGGGAGTTCACCGGAGTTGGCAGAAAGCCCAAACTGAACCGAGAACCACTTGAGTTTGAAAATGTAAAGCTTAGTATACGGAGCTATAAGTAGTTTCGGAGAGGATGAGCCTCGATTCCCCGCGGTTTTTTCGATTTTCAAATCCTCACCCCGCTCACGATGAATCTCACCCTGAAAGTCTGGCGACAGCAAGACAGCGACTCAAAAGGCCGCATCGAGGAGTATCCTGCTGAAAATATTCCTATCGAGGCGTCCTTTCTCGANATGCTCGACATCGTGAACGAGCGGATCATCGACGATGGTGGGGACCCAATTCATTTTGACCATGATTGTCGGGAAGGCATCTGCGGGATGTGCTCTCTTACTATCAATGGCATACCTCATGGAAGAGAGAATGGGACCACGACCTGTCAGCTGCACATGCGGCACTTTGCGGATGGAGATACCATCTGGATCGAACCATTTCGAGCAGGCGCCTTTCCAGTCATAAGGGATCTCGTTGTCGACCGCAGTGCTTTTGACACCATTATCGCGGCGGGGGGNTATGTCTCCGTTCGGACTGGAGCAGCGCCCGACGCCAACGCTATTCCTATCACCAAGGCAGATGCCGATCATGCCTTCGATTCGGCTACCTGCATCGGTTGTGGCGCCTGCGTGGCGGCCTGCAAGAACTCAAGCGCCATGCTTTTCGTCAGCGCCAAGGTTTCTCATCTGAATCACCTGCCCCAAGGGTTCCCCGAAAAGGATCGCAGGGCTCTCAACATGGTGGAGGCCATGGACGAAGCCGGCTTTGGGAACTGCAGTAATCACTATGAATGCGAAGCGGTCTGCCCGAAATCAATTCAGGCCGATAATGTGGCAAAACTGAATCGGGACTATGCGGCCGCCGCAATCCGTAAAGCCCTCGCCTAGCCATATCCACACTCTCCCTCATGGGGTGTTTCATTCGGGAAATCCCTCGACAAGATCGGATGCATCAAGGGCACCGTGAACCAAGGCTTGCGGGACGAGCCAAGAGGCCTGAAACTCCTCAAGTGCGCTCTTTATCGATCCTCGTGATCCCTTTCGCTCTGCTTCTTGGGGCGTGTGGGCTCCCCGGGGGGAAAGACGCGCCTCCTTCAGGTTTTATTTCAGGAGAAATCCCTACTTTTTGGCAAGAAGCATCCAAAGAGCAGCACGATAGAATCTCGACTGGATGGCTGCCTGAGTTTGAGGACCCTCAGCTCGCAGCTCTTGTGCGTGAAGCAATTGCGGAGAACCACGATCTTCGAGCTGCCGCCTACCGCCTCAAGGCAACAAGGGAAAACAATATAACGGCCCNGGCTAGAAAGCTTCCCCTGCTCACCACCAATACTACCGCTAACAGGCGATTGAACGGGTCAGGGTCTTCCGNGGGCAATCCAGCCTCCTCTTACGGGATGTCCTTTGCGGCAAGCTGGGAGATCGACGTCTGGGGTCGGCTCCGCAGCTCTGAGGATGCTGATCTCGCTGATTACAGGGCCGCTATCGCTGACTACCGGGGTGCAAGGCTTTCTCTGGCCGTAAACACCGCTAAGGCGTGGATTAATCTGACCGAAGCTCAGCAGCAGGTCGACTTGGCCGAACAAACTCTACAGGATTTCAAGAAAAGTCTCTCTTTGATCAGTCGACGGCATCGCGAAGCTCTCCTTCGAGCTGTTGACGTTCAGTTTGGTAGAAACAATGTAGCCAGCGCTGAACGCAACCTCAGAAGTCAGGTTCTTCGCAGGGATGAGGCCGCAAGAACTATCGAACTCTTACTTGGGCGTTACCCGGCAGGAGAATTGAAAGCTACACCCAATTTGCCCACTCTACGACGCCAAGTTCCTGCCGGCCTTCCTTCGGAGCTGCTCAATCGAAGACCTGATCTGGCGGCCGGACGCGAGCGAATCTATGCCTCGGCACGGCGGGCGGATACTGCCAGAAAATCTCTTCTTCCTTCACTCCGACTCACGGGATCTGCTGGCAACGGATCCTCAGAACTTCGCAAAGCCCTCGACCCATCCTTCCTTACCTGGTCCATAGCCTCATCTCTCGCCCAGACAATCTATCAGGGCGGAGCCCCCAGTGCTGCGGCCCGTGCCGCTCTTGAGCTCAACAAGGCAGCTATTCATGGNTACGTTCAAAATGCCCTTCAAGCGCTCAGGGAGGTCGAATCTGCGCTTCAGGTAGACTTGTCACTTCGCGAGCAGGAAAGCTTTCTTCTGATTGAGGTCGATCAGGCCAGCAAAGCTCAGGAAGCTGCAGAAAGAGACCTTGGACTGGGGATTGAAGGATCGAGCGTCCTCGAAATTCTCGAATCCCAGCGGCGTGCTGTGAATGCAAGAGGCAGCCTCATTCGACTCCGCAACCAACGTTTACAGAACCGCTTGAACCTCCACCTTGCGCTGGGAGGCGACTATGAATCGTCAGAAGGAAACTGACGCAGGCGAGCGCTCGCTCACAGAGCGTGTAACTAGCTCGAGCGAGACCTTCGGGTCTTAACAAGGACGCAGTCTGTTCTCGGCAGGATCCTTTTTTCGACCTCTACGATCACCTCCTGAGCGGCAAACTCCTCAAGAACCATTTCGGCGACCTCCACGGAAAGGGTTTCAATCAGTTTTCGTGGACGCTCCTCTGCAAGTCCTGTAATCCTCTTCGCCACGGCATCATAATCGACGGTATTCTCGACCTGATCCTCAAGCCTGCTGAATTTCATGTCCGGTCTTATCTCAACNGTGAGATGAAGAGTCTGGCGAAGAGCTCTTTCCTCATCGGGAACTCCGATGAAACAATCTACAGCAAGCCGCCTGATTGCGATCCAATCGCCTGCTAAATCCGGAAGAATGATTCTGCCCTTTCTCATCATCGTGTGTAAGGATTTGATAGAAGACACAATGAAGGTCGGATCTACTGTCTCGAGCTTCTCCAGCGAGTCATAGCCACTTAATACGGCCACCGAGGTCACCCCTCCGAAATGCGCTGTTTCTATATCGTGCAGCATATCTCCTACATACGCTGTTTCCTCTTTCACTAATCCTTTATCCTCTATCAGTTCAGCAATCACCTTCCTCTTATCAATGATGCCCGAGTAAATATCCTCAAAATGGCGCTGGAATCCAAACTTCTTTAACTGCTCACTAAAAATTTTTGAATTCATGCTGGTGAGGACAAATAGACGAATTCCATTATCACTACACCACTCAAGGAACTCGCGGGTCCCATTCAAAGGCGTCACCAAATCCTCATTCGCGTCAAACGAATTGCGGAAATGCTCCTCCAATTCCACGAGCGATATTCCGGGAACATGTTCTTCATACCATTCCGAGTAGGGCAAACGGAAGCTCGCGCGAAATCTCTCCCAGGTCATAGGCTGCTTCCCATAATGAGTAAGCACCGCATTTGTCGCGGTCAGAGTAGGACCAGAATCGTCAACCAAAGTACCTGACCAGTCCAAGATGAGAGATTTAAACATGATTGTGCAAATTCTGCTGACAGCTAAGACCCTCCTCTCCCTAAGGAGAATAAAATTATTCCGAGGTTAACCGAGCATTAAGTGAACTTCGCGAATTGTATCTCTGCCTAACTTCTGCTGCAGACGCTGGAGGAGATCTTTCTTCGACTGCTCGAGATGAAACCTCATCGAAGGCTGGATTACCTTGAGAGTCAGCTTTCCCTTATTCAGCGAAACCGGCTCAGTTTGCCTCCCTACGAACTCGCCCGCAACTTCGCTCCACGCACCGCGCAGGCGACTCTCCTCGATCCCCTCGGTGAGTCGCAGATCCTTGAGTATATCAGTGAGAACATCAGCAGGGGTCGAGACATTGGCTTCCAGGTCCAGAGGCTCGCCAACCCCACGAAATTCCCTGAGGACCTGCGCTCGGACCATTTTCCTTCGCGCAACTCCNCTCCGTCGGACGACCTTATTCAGTCGTCTGTTCCGTCGCCGATGGCTTCCACCGGACAACCCTCCATGGCCTCTCGGCACAGTTCCTCCTCCTGCTGGCTTTCTGGCTGCTTGTATACATACGAGTAGCCCTCGTCGTCTTCTCTCGTAAAATTATCCGGAGCNGTTTCGCGGCATAGATCGCAATCGATACACATGCTGTCAACGTAGAAGTTTCCATCTACATTTTCAGGGTTTTTATCTTCGCGATCTGCCATATTTCCTTTAACTCGGATACGATTTCGCTCTTCAATCCTTGGCCCAGCTCAAGGAGAGATGCAAATCTTTTATGCTACGAAGGGCAGCCCTTCCCCATTCAGCACTGGTCAAGAGTGGACCAAGCAGTTAGAGATTCCCTCAGCCCGGATGGACCCTCTCTCAGATATGGAATCCAAGTCACCCGCTGGCGGGGAAACAGAAATCTCACATCCCCGGGCGGGTGAGGATGCAGTCGAATCTGGCAAGGACGAATTGCCTGCGCGAGGGCCACTCGATCAAGCGCCCCTTTCCCGGCTCTTGGGATTCTCAACCCGCGAGATTATCTGGCTGAGCAGCCTTGCTTTCGCAATCATTCTCATTGGGGTATTTGCCCTCAGGCTGTTCTTTGGAAACATAACCACNAGCACAGCGGAGGATGTTGATTTTCCGGTCAAAGGAGAACACCTGACCGTTGGAAAAATCGAGACCTACTGGCGAAAAGTAAATCCTGAGGCAGACAGAGGTGTCCAACTCGGNACCAAGTTCATTCCTGCGGCCCGGGTCACCCTGAGATCCTCTGGCTCCGGTTCTCTTCGGTTTCTTTTCGAGAATCCCGAGGGTGACCTTATCGGAGATTCTGTCACCCTTACGGCCTCAGGCGGGAATTTCCTCGGCAGCAAGCAGCCATCTACAAACATCAACGCGACTGGAGGCTTCAAGGATCTGGGAGACTACAATGAATACCTGACAGAACAGGTCCGTCTCTGGAAGCTAGTGGTGTTGGAGGGAGGACCAGACTCTGAAAGCGCCGTATTCACCCCGTTCATTCGAATGCCCATTTCTCCCAAACGTCGCTAGAATCGATTTCACCATGTCTGAACCTGCTCCTCCACTCGTCCCGCGCGAAGGCTGGCACGTAATGCATCTCTTCTACCACATCGACCACGGACAGTGGCAGATGCTGGACGAAAATGAAAAACGAGAGGCCAAGACTGGATTTACAGAGCTCATTCAGGAAATTCGGACCACTCCGGATACTCAGCTTTTAACCTTCACCATTGCCACACCCAAGGCGGACCTTGGATTTATGCTTCTCACTCCAGACCTTCAGATCGCGAATACCTTCGAGAAGCGACTCACACTCTCTCTGGGTGTGGATGTCCTTACTCCCGTCTATTCCTACCTTTCACAAACTGAACGCTCTGAATACACGACAAGTAGCGAGCAGTATGCGGAAGAAACTCTCAAGCAGGAAGAAGGCCTGTCCGAGGGGAGCCCCGAGTTCAGCTCAAAGCTGAAGGAATTTGATGAGCGAATGGAGCATTATCTTCAACACAGGCTCTACCCTTCGTTACCAGATTGGCCGGCAATCTGCTTTTATCCGATGTCCAAGCGTCGTCACGGGAACGACAATTGGTATGCTCTTGATTACGAGGAGAGACGCACACTGATGAAGGGGCATGCTACAACTGGACGCAAGTACTCGGGTCGCATCCTTCAACTGATCACCGGCTCTACCGGGCTCGACGATGCAGAATGGGGTGTGACTTTGCTGGCAAAGGACACAATTGACATCAAAGCCATCGTCTACGAGATGCGATTTGATCCGGTCTCCGTACGGTATGGGGAGTTCGGGGACTTCTATATTGGGATGCAAATGCCCTTAGACGAAATCTTCAAAAGACTCTGCCTNTGAGAGTGCAGAGCACCTGCCGCTCGCCTCTTGTTCACCTTCCCACGGGCCCAAGTTGGATCAAGGATCCGAAATACCACTCCCACAAGGACCAGCCTCCAAAAATCCATGCGGCGCCGCCAAGAGCCAAAAAGGGACCGAAAGGCAGCTGTCTCCCGAACCCTACCCGAGCCGGCAAGGCCCATAAAATGGCAAAGATACAGGCCGCGAATAAGGAGAAGGCCACTCCCTGCCATCCTATAAAGGCGCCGATCAACCCCAAGAGCGGAGGATCCCCATCACCCATCGCCTCACGGGGAACAGCGACTTTGGTAGCTTTACCGCTGAGAGATTTCAGCTCTTCAATGGAGTAGGTCTTGCCTCCTGCCTCAACGGTCTCCCGGCTGATCACCAGAGTTTTTGCCTTCACCGGTTTTCCATCAATGCGAACACCATGCCCCTCAATCTCAAGCCGGTCATAATCTCTGAAAAACAGATCTCCCCAGGGATAGATATCGTCCGTATGGCCCCCTCCCCTCGGATCTCCTTGTGAGCTCTTGATGACAAAACTCAATTGCTCTGCCTCCGATTCGGGCTCGCGCAGATGCCATTCGGCAGCATCCGGGAATTGAAGCCGTTTTATCCCCATGAGCTTTTTCCCAAGATAGACCACCAGACTTAAACCGCCCCAGCCTGCAGCGATACCCGCCACCGCCCGAACTCCACCCTCCCACCACCTTATCGAATCTTGCAGTCCAGAAAGAGTCACAAGGGTTGGATCTATACACGCTCCGACTACCCCAATACCCATCCCCCACCAGCAGAAATCGACAGGCACTACCATGAGATCTGCATCAATCCATGCGATTGCAACGAGCAACACACTCAGAGCTGCCACGAGCAAAGCGGCGACTGGTGAGGCAGGGGTTCGATCTTCCACAAAGACGATCCACCCTCCCAGGAAAAGGACTGCTGTCACCAACTCGACAAAGGGGTAGCGAATACTGATACGCGCCTCACAGCTTGCACACTTCCCTCGCTGCACCAGCCAGGTAAGCAGAGGAATATTCCGGTACCAGGGAATTTCCACCCGGCATCCGGGACAGAACGACCGACTGGGAGCGGTTACTGACATTCCCTCCCGAGGCCAGCGGTAGATGACCACATTCAGATACGACCCAACACAGGCCCCGATGGCAAACATGCCCCATGCCCATATCGGAAGCCGGAAAATCTCTTCCATCTGCCGGATAGTATGCCCTTTCGGAAGGATTTCGAAAATAACATTTGTCCACGGACGAGGTTATGCTTTTGAAGCACAGTGCATCCGGTCCGCAAAGCTGCTCAGCATATCGCACACCGTCTCAAGACGGCGGGCCATGAGGCACTCTTTGCTGGTGGCTGCGTCCGTGACGCCTTACTCAACGTAACACCGTCTGACTACGATATCGCAACCTCTGCGACACCGGAGGAGATTCTCCAGCTCTTTCCGGGCAGCGACGAAGTGGGCGCTCATTTCGGAGTCATCCTTGTCAGAGAAAGTGGTCATAATTTCGAAATCNCCACCTTTCGTTCCGATGGAACTTATCTCGATGGACGCCGCCCAGAAACGGTCATCTTTACCGACGCAGAGAATGATGCGCGGCGACGGGATTTCACCATTAACGGACTCTTTGAAGATCCGTTCACCGGCGAAATTGTAGACTATGTGGGCGGAGTGAATGATCTCAAAGCTGGCATCCTGCGAGCAATTGGAACTCCCCATGAACGATTTACGGAAGACGCTCTTCGCCTTATCCGAGCCGTGAGGTTCGCCTCCAGAACGGGATTTGAAATTGATCCCTCTACGTGGAGCGCCGTCTGCAGGCATGCCGCGCTTCTTGCAAGGGTGAGCCCGGAGAGGATCCGAGATGAGTTCGACAAAATCATAACANACCGCTCCAGACGAAGAGGTCTTGAGCTGCTTGTTGCCGGCGGCCTGATGCAATTCATCATACCCGAGTTCCTGAAGCTGCAGGGCTGCGAGCAATCTCCTCAATTTCACCCCGAGGGCGACGTCTATGTCCACACCTTGCTGATGACGGAACTCCTCGATGACTGCGCCTCTCTCGAGCTCGTCCTATCGGTCCTCCTCCACGATATAGCAAAACCCCCAACCTTTACCGTCGATGAAACGGGCCGAATAAGAAATAATGGTCACGACCGCATTGGTGCAGAAATGTCAGCTGTCATTCTCCGCCGCCTGCGCTACTCTAATCAGGTAATCGAAGACGTCTGCTCCATGGTTGGTAACCACATGAATTTCATGAACGTGCAGAAGATGCGACCTGCCAAACTGAAGCGCTTCATGGCCCGCACTACCTATCAGCAAGAGCTCGAATTACACCGTGTCGACTGCACTAGCAGTCACGGAATGCTCGATAACATTGAGTTCCTGCACTCCAAGAGCGAGGAATTCGCAAGCGAGCCTTTGATTCCACCTCCACTGATTACAGGCCGCGACCTTATCTCTCTGGGATTGAGTCCTGGCCCGCGTTTCGGGGAAATCCTGCACCATCTCCAGACTGAACAGCTGGAGGGGCGCATTGTAGACCGCTCGTCCGCACTGGAAGAAGTAAACCGAAAATTCATATCGAAGTGAGGTTCTTCTTTCTTCATCCTTCTCCCACACGAAATTCACAATAAGGCAATTCACCCTGACCTCATGAGCGTTCCTACCGAACACGACGACCCCCTTAACGCCCAGATCCTTTCTGTTTCAGAGGATCTCGTAGCAGGCTTTCAGGAGAAACCCTTCCATATCATTGCCCAGCAATCCGACGTTCCGCTGGAAACCGTCCTGACGAGAATCCGGGCTATGCTTGAAGCCGGAGTGATACGCCGCGTCCGACAGACCTTGCTGGCAACCAAACTCGCTCATGGAGCACTGGTGGCATGGCGTGTAAGCCCAAACAAGCTGAACGACGCCTTTGAGTTCATGGCAAAGCATGACCCTTTCTCTGGCCACGTCGTCCTTCGAACCACGGATACCGAGGTTTCCGGATCTGGTTACCGCCTCTGGACAACCCTCAAAGTACCACAGGGAGAGTCCCTCGAAGAGCATGGCAATGTGCTCAAGCGGATCGTGGGTGCTGAGGAATTTCTGCTGATGCCCGCTAAGGGTCTTTTCGCACTAGGAGTGGGCCATGTTCGGCGGAAAGGACTGGAGCCTGGCGCCAAGGTCAACGAACCCGCAGAAATGATGACAACGGCCACCGTCTCACTCGATGAGGAGGAATGGAGGGTCTTGATCGCGATGAAAGACGAGCTCAAGCCGGAGGAAATCATCGAAAACCCCTGGAAAGCCCGGGCCGAAATTGCAGGGGTTTCTCTCGAACGATTTCTCGAGGTCGCCCTGATTCTCAATCAGAAAAAAGTGATCGGCCGGTTTTCCACATTCCTCGAGCACGTCAAACCCTCGCAAACAGGAAAGCGGGTGACTCGATTTAATGGATTGTTCCACTGGGCCGTCCCTAAAGGGCGGGAAATCGAAGCTGGTGGCGAAGTGGGGCGCCATCACTGCATGACTCACGCCTACTGGAGGGAAGGCGGCCCCGAATTTGGTAACGTCAACATCATGGGGGTCGTGCATGGATCCGAAAAGGAGACCGTCCTCTCCCATAAAGCTGCCATCGATCAGCATCTGGAAAAAACCGGCATACCGGTTTCTTATACCAACGTCTTCTGGGGTGGACGAAGCGAGATCAAGCCGTCTGAAATTTCACCCCAAATATATCATGAGTGGCACCGGTCCCATGCCGGTAGTTAGCTTTAAGGGGTTCCAGTGTGTTTGTGACAATTTCGTTACCTGTTAAAGAGCACCCAATCGAATGGACGAGAATAATCAGGAACGGATTATGCAAAAAATACTGATAGTCGAGGACGAACCAGATATTGCCGAGCTGGTATCCTTCAATCTCCAGCGTGCTGGTTTTTCTACCCTCACCGCTCACGATGGGATCGCCGGTCTGGATCGGGCATGGTCCGAGGAACCAGACCTTATCATTCTTGATCTGATGCTTCCCGGAAAGGATGGCTTCGCCGTTTTTAAAGAACTCCGCAGGGACTCGAGGACAAGCAGGACTCCTGTGATCATGCTGACCGCTCGGGCCCAGACCGAAGACCGGATCAAGGGGCTGGAGGCAGGCGCAGACGATTACCTCACGAAACCATTTAGCCCTAAAGAGTTACTCCTCAGGACACAGGCGGTCCTACGCCGCTCGGCCGACACCCCAAGCCCCACTCGTTATGCGTGTGGTAAACTTACCTTCGATAAGAACAGCCTGAAATGTTTCCTCGGTAAGAAGAGTGTCGATCTCACCTCGATCGAATTTAAGTTACTCCTCTATCTCGCCGAGCGCTCTGGAACTCCACAATCCCGTGGAGACCTCCTCCGCCACGTCTGGGGATATAGTGAAGATCTATACAGTCGCACTCTGGATACTCACATGAAGAGAGTGCGTAAAAAACTCGGTGATTATGCGGGAATAGTGGAAACAGTACGCGGAGTCGGATACTGTCTTCGACCNCCGTCTTGAAGCTCACTCTCCTCCTAATTGTTCTCTCTCTTGTTCTGGCTACCCTGCTCATNACCACGACGAGACAACTTCAAAGAGAAAAAGACCGNACTATGTTGGAAAAGGNNAACATCAAAAAANACNCATCCCAAGCTCTTGCTCAAGACGCACTCACCGAGAANGCGATCCTTGATACTCTTAGCGATGCCTGCTTTTTGCTCAATTCGGAAGGGGTGATCACCTATGCCAACTCCGCTACAGCGCGGTTCTTTTCCGGCCAGGGTGGAATCGGACAAAAAATCGACGCATGCGGAATGGCTCCCCAATTGAGCCAAGCTGTTCTTAAAGCTCTGATAGAAAATGAAGCTGTCGTAAGGCCAGTGATTCTTAGCGATCGGGAAACGTCTGCAACAACGCTCGAACAAACTGGAGAAAGCGCGTGGCTCGTCGACGCAGCTCCTGTGCAATCTGGCCANTCACAAAGCTCCATGCGTGTCCTCTTGAGNGATATCACAACAGAGTACCATGCTGAACAGGTTCGTAAGGATTTTGTGGCCAATGCATCCCATGAGTTACGGACGCCCCTCGCCATCATCAATGGTTATTTGGAAAACCTGACCGAGGGTGATCTTCTGAACGACCATGAGACAGCCCTGAGATTCCTGAAAATCATGGGGAAACATGGACGCAGAATTGCTCGAATTGTTGAGGACATGCTCATTATCTCTCGTCTTGAGTCGGGTGAAGCCAATACCCTCAAGATCAAGCCCTTCAGGCTAAAGAGCTGCNCTCTGGATGTGGTGGAACGTCTTGAATCTGTCATAACCACGCAAGGCGCCTCGGTGAATCTACAAATGGAGGCTCCAGAAGTTCGTCTGGCTGGAGACCGGTTCTATTGGACCCAGATNCTGTTCAATCTCGTTGAGAACGCCCTGAAGCAGAACCCGCAAATTCCTCTCGCCGTTACAGTCGGATGGCGGGAAGAAAATTCCGGGCTCATCATATGGGTTGAAGATAATGGAGTCGGCATTCCATCTTCGGACCTGCCCTTCATTTTTCGACGATTTTATCGTGTCGAGAAACATCATTCTCAGGAAGAAATCAAAGGAACAGGACTTGGCCTTTCGATCGTCCGACGTGCCGTCGAGGCCCACGATGGCCACATAGAGGTAGGGTCAATCCCGGGAGAGACCACAAGGTTCGAGATCACTCTTCCTCCTCAGATGGCACTTCAGGGGGACGGAAATACTCCAGACGATACGACTGAAAAACTCTAGCAGGAGCCCGGTCTTATTATCAGGCAGACAGCGCACTACTCAGGCCCCCTCAGCACTCTTTCTTATCACCCTGCAACCTCAGCCTCATCCGGCGCGGCTTGGGATGGCCGGACTTCAAAGGAGAGTTCCTTGGCGTCATCTTCGTGGCTCACTTCGACCACATCTCCAGCTTTAAACTCCGACCGAAGGAGAGCCTCGGCTAGTGGATCTTCCAAATGCCGTTCAACCGCTCTTCGCATAGGGCGCGCTCCAAAATTAGGATCGTAGCCCTCCACGATAAGGAAGTCTCGGGCAGAGGCATTGAGCTCGAGACCGATTTCTTTTTCTTTTAGTCGAACGAGAAGCTTGTCGATCTCCAAGTCTACAATCGAGGAGAGACTCTCCTTTTCCAGCATCTTGAAGACCACGAGATCGTCGAGCCGGTTAAGGAATTCTGGTTTGTACTCCTTCTTCGCCTCCTCCATGATCTTTTCCTTCATCCCCTCAAAATCGGCGTTGTCTTCGCTCATGGCACCAAACCCGAGTGATGTCTGACGTTTGATAGTCTGAGCACCAACATTGGACGTCATGATGATTATCGTATTCCGAAAATCGATCTTCCTTCCGAAGCTGTCCGTGATCATTCCTTCTTCGAGAATCTGAAGAAGCAGATTCATCACATCTGGATGAGCTTTCTCAATTTCGTCAAAAAGNACGACCGAATAGGGCCGGCGCCGCACAGATTCGGAGAGTTGCCCCCCCTCCTCGTAACCCACATACCCGGGTGGAGATCCAATCAACCTGCTGGAGGTAAACTTCTCCATATACTCGGACATATCGATCTGAATCAGGGCTTCCGCGTCACCGAACATGAACTCAGCCAAATTGCGGGCGAGATATGTTTTGCCGACTCCAGTAGGTCCAAGAAAGAGAAAGCTTCCAATGGGACGACGCGGATCCTTCAAATCTGCTCGTGAGCGTCGTAACGCCTTTGAAATCGCGACCACTGCAGTGTCCTGGCCAATCACGTGCTCCTTGAGCTTGTTCTCCATCTGGAGCAGCTTTTCGGTCTCCTTTTCTTCCATTCGCTGTAGCGGAACGCCTGTCCACTTCGAAACCACCGCCATAATGTCATCCTCCTCGACATCGACTACGGTCTCCTCACTCTCGGACCTCCAGGAGCCAATGAGATCCTCTAGTTCCTTCTTTTTTTGCTTCTCTGTGTNTCTGAGAGCTGCCGCTTTCTCGAAATCTTGAGAATTGATAGCCGCAACCTTGTCCTTGTTGATTTCCTCAATCTCTCCCTCAAGACCCTTGATTTCCGGAGGACGAGTTAATGTCCCAATTCGGGCTCGAGCGCCGGACTCATCAAGGACGTCAATAGCCTTGTCCGGGAGAAATCGTCCAGTCAGGTACCTCGAGGTCAAGCGGACTGATGACTCGATCGCTTCGGGTGAATAGCGCACCTTGTGGTGCTGCTCATACTTGTCTTTGAGACCACGCAGAATCGCTATGGCGTCTTCTACAGACGGCTCTTCGACCTTGACCTGCTGAAACCTTCTCTCAAGCGCCGCATCTTTTTCGATATACTTACGATACTCATTCAGGGTGGTAGCACCCACGCACTGGAGTTCGCCGCGGCTGAGCGACGGTTTGATGATGTTTGAGGCGTCCATCGCACCCTCTGCCGATCCCGCCCCCACGATGGTGTGCAACTCGTCGATAAAGAGAATGACATTTTTCACCTTCCGGATTTCATCCATCACGGCCTTGATGCGCTCTTCAAATTGGCCCCGGTATTTTGTACCCGCAACCATTAGTGCCAGATCAAGTGTTACTACCCTCTTCTCCCTCAGGATTTCGGGCACGTTCCCTAAGCCGATTTCTTGGGCGAGCCCTTCAACGATGGCCGTCTTACCGACTCCAGCTTCACCCACCAGCACAGGATTGTTCTTTGTTCTTCGGCAAAGAATCTGAATCACTCTCTCTATCTCGGCTTCTCGTCCTATAACCGGATCGAGTTCGCCGTCGCGCGCAAGCTTGGTGAGATCCCGGCCAAAGGCACGAAGAGCAGGAGTCTTAGCCTTGCCCTCACCGCTCCCCTCGATCGATTCATCCTCGTCCTCAAACCCCTCAAATTCTTCGTCCGATTCCTCTGGAGAAAAATTCGGGTCGATCTCAGACAAGATTTCATTGCGCGTCCGCTGAATGTCAACATCGAGGGTTTGAAGGACCCTTGCTGCAACTCCTTCGCCCTCACGAAGCAAACCCAGTAAAATATGCTCAGTACCCACGTAAGAGTGGTTAAGAGCCTTCGCCTCCTTGTTTGCGAGGGCTAAGACCTTTTTCACCCTTGGAGTGTAAGGAATATTTCCGGATACCTTCTGGTCCGGACCTGTCCCCACCTGTTTTTCTACCTCCATCCGGACCGACTCAAGATCGAGCCCCATCCTCTCCAGAACACTCACAGCAACTCCCTGACCAAGCTTTATCAATCCAAGCAGAAGATGCTCAGTGCCAACATAGTTATGGTTGAAACGGTCAGCCTCTTTCCGCGCAAGCGCCAGGACTTGCTGCGCCCTAGGGGTAAAATTATTCATGAATCAGAAACGGTGTCGGAAGGGGGGCGTAATCCCTCACTTCCCTGTGCCTTAACCATAACAGGCGGNTCGAGTGATTGCAACCGGCTCCGGATGATTTTAGCCCGGATAGCATCTCTCTGCTCAGGATTAAGCTTCTCGCCAGAATGCAGTTGGAGATGTGCAGGCTGAATCTCCATCAGGAGAGAGTCACAGACCCCTCCAGTCTCCGATGGGAAGAACCCCAGTTCAGCTCCAAGTCTCAGGACAGAGAGAAGGTTCAGCGCTTCCTTAGAAGGAATTACGTGCGCATGCCGGAGGGTTCCGTAAGCCCGTCCGACCCTGTCACAGACCATATCGGGATCGTCCTCTAGCAGCTTCTGGCGGGCGTTTCTTTCGTGTGAAGCCACTTGCTGGATAACTCGCTCAAGTCTCCTGATGATCGTTTCCTCACTTTCTCCCAGGGTGGATTGATTGGAGATCTGGAACAGGTTACCGAGTGATTCAGTTCCCTCCCCAAAAAAACCCCGCACCGCCAGCTGGAGCTTCCCGACAGCTTGAAGAACCTGGGCGATCTGGTCACTCAGAACGAGCCCCGGAAGGTGAAGCATGGCAGAGGCTCTCATTCCGGTCCCAAGATTAGTCGGGCAGGCACTCAGGTAGCCAATCTCGTGGTCGAAGGCGAATTCAAGATTACCCTCAAGCTTGGAATCCACCAGAGAAACGAGATCGTAAGCCTCCTTCAAGGCCAAGCCTGGGCGGATCGACTGCATCCGGAGGTGATCCTCCTCGTTGATCATGAGGCAAAGGGCCTGCTTTCGATTGAAGATCGCTGCGCTGCCTTCCCCACGCGCTGCCTGTTCCCGGCTAATCAGATGGCGCTCTACAAGAACCTGCTTTTGCAATGAGGTCAGCGCATCCAACTCTTGAGAAAATCCGTTCTTCATCTCAGAGAGGGCCTCTACTTCCGGTTTGACCCGATCCAAAACTGCCACGCGCCTCTCTTTTGTTGACCAACCCGGAAAAGGTTCCCTGCGCAGATTACGGGCCAGTCTCACACGGCTGGTCAGCACAACACTGGTCCCCGTAGCCGCTCCGGTCATCCAATCGGCCGGATGCTTCAGGAGGGTGGAGAATCGCATCATGTCTATGCCACCTCGATAGTCTCAAGTTCCTGAATCTCATCCCTGAGACCTGCGGCCTCCTCATAATTCTCAGCCGCGATCGACTCATCCAAGCGGCTTCGTAATTCATCTAATCTCTGCTGNCTTGCGTGCTCCTCAACAAGCCCTTCCGGGACGCGGCCGATGTGACTTGTTCCCTTGTGCATGCCCTTGAGCCTCCGCGAGATTTCATTGCCGAAAGTCTCATAACATTCGCTGCAACCTAAACGCCCTACCTGCTGGAACTTTTTGAAGGAAAATCCACAAACCGGGCACGTCACCCCATCATCGGCGGACCCTGCCACCGGCACAGCTTCCAGTGGGAACCCTTCCTCAATCAGGGAGTCTCCCAACGCAAATCCTGCCGGATCGGTAACACCTTTCTCCTGAGCGCATTTCTCACACAAGCACATCTTTTTCATCTCACCATCAATGAGTTGGGTGAGGAAGACGGTCGCTTTGCTATTGCAGAAATTGCACTGCATACAGTCAGATAATAATCCAGCTCTTCAAAAATTAGAAATAAAAAGCGAGAATTACGATGGTTCGATCGATGTTCCACTATTGTGGACAAGATGACGATAGGCCTCGATGAATTTTGCCGTCAGGGGCCCCGGAACTCCGTCTCCGATGGCTCGGTGATCCAACTCCACGGCAGGAATTACCTCCGCCGCAGTTCCCGTTAAAAAACACTCATCAGCCGTCATGATGTCAAAACGTGTCATCGTCTTCTCCTCGAGGATAACACCCAGCTCTTCGGCTAACTCAAAGATAACCGCTCTCGTGATTCCATCCAAACCACCATCAGACACTGGGGGTGTGTATAGAACGCCTTTTTTAACAATGAAAACGTTATCTCCAGTGCACTCGGCCACATAGCCCTGCTCGTTTAACATTAAACCCTCGCGCGCTCCGGCCCTCTGCGCTTCCACTTTTGCCATGACGTTGTTGAGGTAATTCAAGGACTTCACCTGCGGACTGAGAGAACTGTGAGTGGGCCGGCGAGTCGCGCAGGTAACAACCTTCAGTCCAACNTCATAGTCCGACTGCGGGTATAGCTGAATATCAGACGCTATAATGACCATGGAAGGACGCTTGCAACTTTCAGGACTCAGGCCGAGAGTTCCAACTCCACGAGTCACCAGCAAGCGAACATACCCATCTCTCAGCTGATTCGCCCGAATGGCCTCAAGCGTATGAGCCTCCACCTCATCTCGTGACCAGGGCAAATTTAACATGATGGCTTTGGATGAATCGAAAAGCCGGTCTACGTGCTCGGCCAGTCTGAACACTTTCCCGTTGTAGAAGCGAATTCCCTCAAAGACTCCATCACCGTAAAGCAAGCCGTGGTCGAAAACCGAGATTCTTGCCTCAGCCTCGTCTACCAGGGCGCCATCATACCAGATTTTNAGTGCCATGAATTTTATTTCTGTGATTGCGATTCTCCTNGATGGAATCCAAGTAATACCGTTAATCCGCCCCGCTCGCCAATCCCGGATTTTTTCCTGTCATNTTCCCATCCGTAATCTCGACAGTTCGATCCCCCTTTTCCGCGAGAACTCGATCATGAGTCACGACCACCAGGGTTGTTCCGCGATGTTTGGAGAACTCTAGAAGAAGAGTCATTACCTCTCCCCCATTACGGGAATCGAGATTACCAGTCGGCTCATCGGCGAAAACCATCGTGGGCTTGTTCACTAGAGCACGAGCAATAGCGACACGCTGTTGCTCTCCCCCACTCAGCTCAGCCGGCAAATGGTGTAAACGTCCACCGAGCCCAACTTCATCGAGAAGTTCTATTGCTTGCCGACGGTGATTCTTCGAACTGATCATTCCCGGCACCATCACGTTTTCAAGCGCGGTAAGTTCTGGCAAAAGGTAGTAGTTTTGAAAGATATACCCCATTTGATTGTTNCTGAGGTGGCTCTGCTCCCTTTGCGAAAGAGAGTAAAGGTCCGTGCCCTTAATATAGACCCGGCCACGCTCCGGTCGCTCGAGGCCTGCAAGCGTGTAAAGGAGAGTGGTTTTACCGGCACCGCTCGCCCCACAAAGAAACACTCTCTCTCCGGGATCGATCTCAAGATTGATACCGCGCAGAACCTCTACCGTTTTCTTACCCAAGGTGTAACTACGATGGATATTTTTCGCGGAAATCAAGGAGCTTGAAGTCACTTAGCGACGTCTAGGCTGAGCGCACAAGCTTTTCCAGCGCAATTCGCGAATACCACAATTATTTTGGATTTATTAACTAAANTTGGTAAGTTTCCAACGATGCCTGACTCGTCGTCCCGCCTAAGAAAGGAATCCCGACATTCAGCCGGCCGAAGTGTGCGCGGAAGAACTACCGGCGTACGTATTGTCACCAGAAGCGCGTTCTCNGTGTTTCTCATTACCGCCTGTGTTGCACTCGGAGTGCTTTCAGTGCCTCAAATGCGTAAACTACGTGCCCTGAAAGAAGAGCTGGCACGGGCNAAGGCTCTNGAAGCACACGTAGAACGGGAGAAAGACCAGAAGCGACGGGACCTCCATGCAATTAGAAACGACCCTGCTTATCTGGAGCTCGTTGCCCGAGATCGCCTCAATCTTTATAGAGAAGGCGAAAGAGTCTATCGGATCGAAAGNAAGTAGATCTAGCGGCCCGTTCAGCTCAGGCGCTCACCTTGAGCTTTCCACCAAAAACAGCGTCGTCTCCAAGCGCTTCCTCAATCCTGAGTAACTGATTGTATTTTGAAATCCGATCCGATCGGCTCATTGAACCTGTCTTGATCTGTCCCGCGTTCGTCCCGACCGCAATATGGGCAATCGTGGAATCTTCCGTCTCTCCCGAGCGATGAGAGATCACAGAGGTGTAACTGTTTTCGGTCGCAAGCTCCACCGCATCAAATGTTTCGGTCAACGTCCCAATCTGGTTCACTTTCACGAGGATTGAGTTTGCAACACCAAGCTCAATCCCCTTGGCCAGAAAATCAACGTTGGTAACAAAAAGATCATCCCCGACAAGCTGGGTTTGATCACCNATCTTGTCGGTCAGCAACTTCCACCCGTCCCAGTCGTTTTCATCGCAACCATCCTCAATAGAGATTATCGGATACCTCCGTTGGAGCTCTGAGTAATATTCCACGATCTCTTCTGAACTCTTTTCCGAGCCGTCCGATTTCTTGAAGGTATAACATCCCTTTTCCTTGTCGTAGAATTCAGAGGAAGCGACATCCAGAGCGATACATATGTCATCCTTCATCCTGTATCCCGCAGCTTCCACAGCCTGCGCTATGACCGCAAGGGCATCGTCTGCACTGTCGAGAGCGGGCGCGAAGCCTCCCTCGTCACCCACAGCGGTCGATAAATTGCGGTCGTGAAGAACATTCTTGAGGGAGTGAAATATCTCCGCTCCATATCGAAGGGATTCCCGAAAACTTGGCGCCCCTACGGGCATGATCATAAACTCTTGAAAATCAATGGGCGCGTCCGAATGCGCACCCCCATTGAGGATATTCATCATTGGAACAGGCAGAACCTTGGAATTGGGGCCACCGAGGTATTGGTAAAGGGGTAGACCGACCTGCGCAGAGGCCGCCTTGGCCAGAGCCATCGAAACGCCCAGAATCGCATTCGCTCCCAGGTTCTTTTTGTTCTTCGTCCCATCAAGAGAAAGCATCGCCGCATCAACCGCGGACTGATTGGTCCCATCCATTCCGATGAGAGCTGGGGCAATCTGCTGGTTCACATTTTCGACTGCTCCCAGAACCCCTTTGCCGAGGTAACGGCTCTTGTCGCCATCGCGTAATTCCCACGCCTCATGCTCTCCTGTGCTAGCCCCACTCGGGACACCAGCGCGCCCAAATCCTCCACCTTGAAGGGTGACTTCAACTTCTACAGTAGGGTTACCACGTGAATCGATGATCTCGCGACCCCGAACTTGGGTGATGGTAGTGTCTGACATGATTCTTTGAAATTCGAAAGCTCTTCCTACTTCCAAGCTGTGATCTCGGCGATCTCATACGTTCTCTCGTCCTCTGTCTCCAGATCACGAAATTCGACGTTATCGCCTACTTTCTGACCGATCAGCGCCTGTCCGATCTCGGAAAGATAAGATACCAACCTCTTNTCAGGATCGCTGTCCCACGCTCCGAGAACAGTGTATTGCTCAGTCGAGTCCCCATGGCGGAGTGTCACCACGGTTCCGATATTCACCGAACTTGAATCTGCTCCGGTAAGATCCGATCCCTGAGCATTATCCAAGTCTTTCTCCAGCTCGCTTTTCCGACGAGCAAGCACCGCCTGCATCTGCTTGGCAGCCTTGTATTCGAAATTCTCTCTCAGGTCGCCGTATGAGCGGGCGATTGCAATTTCCTTGATGTTTCCGGGAATACGCTTGTTCACCAAATCCTCATACTCAGCCTTCCGTCTCTCGAGGCTCTCCCATGATACAATCAGAGTCTCTTTCTTGGGCCCGGCATCACCTGTCACAAGCTCTTGAGCCTCAGGATGCGCCTTGATCACGCGAGCCATGAGAGATTTCCGGTCCAACTCTGCGAACGCGGGGCTCTGCAGAAGCTTTCTCGAGAAGTTTCGCACCTCATTCATCTCCTCACCTGCGAGCAGATCCGCAATAAGCTCTCGATCCTCCATCAGGAAGTTTTGCAATCTCAGTGTCCGGCGCGGCCCCTCGTCNGTACTGTCCTGTTCGATCACCGAAAGAATAGCGGATCCTACTTCATGACTGAAGACATCCTTTGCCGCTCTTTTTCTCTCACGGCAGATCCATGCAAGGGCGTCCGGTCCAAGAGAGTGACGTGATAGTGCACCCCGTATGTGATCTAACAACGTGGACATTTCATCCCGCTCCGAAAACATTTTGGCGATCTCAGCAACCCCACGTGTTCCGACGCGGTCGAAAACCCCTAGAATTTTGTCTACCCACTCATCTCCAAACGCTTCAGGGAACGACTCATAGATTCTGCGCTGCCTTACCGCTGGGAGACCTGCCATCTCAGGAGCGAGAGACCCGCTGGAACTCGCGAGCACGTCATGCAGACGAAGAGCATTATCTGGCAGGCTGACCTCTTTNAAGGCCTCCAGGAGTTCGTCNCGNCCAGCAAGNAGATCNAGAGAGTCTCCGAGATGAAGCTTCAAACCTTTGCGACTGATTTCCTCAATCTTAGCAAGGAGATCTCCCGCTACTCCGTCACTTTCCAACGCCCGTGCGTGCTTCCTGAGATCATCAAGAACTTTCGCCTTGTCGCGGAGATTATTCGCCCGATCAAAATCTGCGATCAGCGTTTCAACCGGACTTAAATCGGTATCTCGAAGAACGAGCTCCTCGTTTCTTTTACTCGGAACGACAACGCGATGCGTTTCTCTCATTGCCTTCTTGGCTCGATCCCACCATTTCTTGTAGTCCTCCTCCGCAACAACACTGCCACAAAGCACCCGATCGATCTGATCTGGCTTCATGGAACCACCGTGAGCCTCAAGGGTTTGGATTACCACGCTTGCCGGATCACTCTGGGCGAGGGCCCGAAGATCCTCAATCTTATCGATCTTCTGGGCACGGAAATCATCAGCCTCCAAGGGCTCGGTCTTCTCCAAGGCCAGCTTCAAGCCCATGACCCGGGCAGATTCCTTTTCGAAATCTATCGTCACCTTGCCGCCGAAAAGGTCCCAATCTGTCACCTTTCCAGAACCCCACGCCTTGTGAAGACAAAAACTTCCCGGGGCCAACTGGGAAAGCCGATCCCCCACAGATTGGGGAATGCGACCAGATTCCACCAATTTAACCACGTCGGGATGCATGGCGCGGAAGATGGTTAGGCAATCCAAAAAAGGCAAAGGTTTTATCAAGTTTTCCCCGCAATCGGGCGGGAAATTCCACTAGTTTTCCGTTGAAAGGAAGATATCCATGAAATGGTTCATGCCTTTTAACAAAAATACCTTCTCCGAAACTGAGTCTTCTCACGGTTTCACCCCTTGTTAAATAGTATTANAAAGCTCTTTTATCACGAAAAGCCCTCTACCCGGCTGCGTCTCCTGAGCAAACAGGAGGACACCGCAGCGCCCGACGCTGCGAAACCTGAAAATCAAATGGATGAGACGGCTCATCCGGGATTATCTCCTGCTACATGGATTCCGGTCAGCACGTCAAAACCATAGGCATCGCGGCCTGCAGCGGACCGGGAGCTGCACTCTGCTTCGAGACCATTACCGGAGAATGCAGCGAGATCCTCGGCGCGCATCACCATCCTGAGATTATCCTGCACTCACTCAGCTTCGGAGAATACTGCCGCTTCCTGCAACAGGGCAACTGGCCAGCGATCGCACAGCTGCTCAGCAGGACCTGCGATATCCTTGTTGCGGCGGGCGCCGACTTCATCATCTGTCCTGACAATACCGTGCATGAAGCATTAAGTCATCGGGACTTACAAACTACCTTGCCGTGGCTGCATATCTCAGAGACCGTTGCGAGAGAGGCTGAGTCACAACATTTCAAACGTCTTGCTATCCTTGGAACCAAGTATCTCATGGAGGGTCCAGTCTACGATGAGCAGCTGTCTCCCCTGGGTTTGCAGGCCGTTACACCAACCCTCGAGGAGAGGAATCACCTCAACTCTATGATTTTTGACCGCCTCGTTTTTAACAGGGTGATCGAGCAGGACCGCTTGGATCTGCTCTCTATTGTCCGGAGAATGGAGACCGAAGAGAATTGTGATGCTGTTGTCCTCGGATGCACTGAACTGCCGCTCATCCTTAACGATCAGATTTCCCCCCTGCCCACACTTGACTCTACCCGGTTGCTTGCACGAGCTGCTATCCGAGAAGCTACGGCGTCTACGATGAATCTCCCACCCGTCCAAGACTTACCACCATGTTGATCGCCAATTTTCAGACCGGCAGCATCTCCCACTTTATTACCCTTTCCGTAATTGCCATTCTAACCGCTGGCCTTGCAGTGGTGACGAAAAGGACAACGGTTGATGCAAACCGAATTTCCCTGCGGAAGCTGATAGGCTGGGGATCTCTTGTAGCCGGACTGCTTAACACCGCCTACTGGATGTCTCCTTCTCGCTTCGACCTTTCTCAGAGCCTCCCCCTTCACTTGTGCAACCTTGCCAACTTTATCGGAGCCGCGGCAGTCCTCAGAGAAGCCCGTCTTTTCAAGGGACTTCTGTATTTCTGGTCAGGATTATGCCTCTGGGCGTTTCTCACTCCGACGATTGATAAAGGAGTTGAAGACCCCGGCTTCTGGATTTTCTGGCTTTATCACAGCTTTATACTTTTCACCCTCGTCGTTATCCTCCGAGGAGATCAATTCCGTCCAACATTTCGAGACCTTCAAAAAAGCATGACGTTTAGTGTCGGACTGGTCGGTTGCCTCTTCGTTATCAACGCAATCACGGGGTGGAATTACGGATTTCTCGGGAATGACGTGCCTGGCATACCCACACCAGTGTCTCTACTGGGGGGCTATCCCCTGCGAGTCCTCTGGATGATTTTTATAGGCGCCGGCGTTTTCGTCGTCCTCTGGCTACCCTACCGCGGCTATTCAGCAACTCGAACTCGGAAGTAATACCCGGACGGTCTAAGAATTTCGCTTTCGTCCCCGCGCATTCTTACCTGAAGAAGGAAATCACGATTGCTCGTGGAGCGATTCAGGCCCTGAAGTGCTAGGATATTTCTTCCAGGCCTCAGAGTATTGGCATATCCACCTAAATCGAAGGTAGCATACTCAATTGCCTGACTATCTGGACGGCTGGAGGGAGCAGTTGAACTCCAGTCCAGATCACCATTCCTCGTATTCCCTCGTGCCACCGGAACACCGTTGATCCATGCGGCAAAGCCGTCATCGTACCGAACATCAAGGCTCAGGCTGGTTATAGCCGCCGGATTCGTAATCTCAAATGGAAGCCTTAGGTAGGCCGTCGCCCGCTCGCGATACATCTGGTCCTGCAAGTCAGTCCCTATGAAGGGGTCATACCTTGTCTGATTCTGATCGTAGCCAATTCCCTGAGTAACAGTGGTCCACTCTTGATCACCACCGGTATTTTCGAATGCGTCCTCATCCCCTCCTTTCCACAAATCTCCGATGCTTTGATTTGGGATAAACACCCTCCCAGCGGTGTCAGGACTCACGTAAACCACTTCTCCACTCGAACCAGGAACATACAACTGAACCGACACATCAGTCGTAATGCCTTCCGCCGTAATCGGAGAGGTTACCACCTTGAAATCCTCCATCGTTTCAGACGCTTCGATGACATACTGCTTACCAGGAACACTCTGAAAGATTACAGCCGATCCTCCTTCCAAATTTCTGGTGACCTGCAGAATTCGGAGCGAGGATGTGGCATCATTGGGATCCGTAGAAGCAGACCACTCTGATCTGTTATCACTTGAGTCACCATCCGGATCATCTCCGCCCCCGGCAGCAAGACTCCCAAAATTTGCTCTCTCCCAATCATCAGGCAATCCATCACCATCGCTATCAGTCGCCACCCAGAAGATTTCGTCAAGGTAACCTGCATCATCGTTACTCGAGATCGAACCATCCTTTTCGTAAGACCAGCGCAACCGGTGACTTCCCTCGGCAACCCGATATGAGACAAGCTCCCAATCCGTTTCCCCGCTGATGTTCTGAACCTGAGCACCATCCACTCGAAATACTAATTCGTCATAGTTTTCTTCCGACGAGACTCTCCACCAGAATTCAAGTTCCCCTGGACCCTCGACTGTAGTTTCCACAAAGGAACGACCGTCGTCTCCGATGTCTCCGCTTTGCAGTGCCTGTCCATCCTGCCTGCTGACCTGATTCTGCACAAACCAGGGGTCCTCGGTGTTAAGAAACACCAGTTCCGTGTTATTTACCGCCGTGGCAAAGTCCGGCGGCGGCGGAGCCAGACTTACGGTGATGGCCAGCGTTTCAGTCGTAACACCAGCCGGGTTGACCGCTCTGATTTCAACGTTCTGGATGCCCTCTCCGGATGAGATCCAGCTCAGCACGCCACTTTCCGGATCTAGCGTCATGCCTTCCGGAGCTTGCCCGAGCTCATAAGAGAGACTGAGGTTGCTCGTGGAGACCCGATAGCGAAACGGATCTCCAGATACAACACTTGCAGCGAGCGGACTCGTGATGACTGGAAGAGTGAAAGTCTCGTTTCCAAGCGAGTCTCCCTCTCTCAAAGCAAGAAACTGGTCAACATCGGGCGAAGGAATTTCTTCAACGATTCCCGAAGGCCATCGCACTACCAGCTTGGAAATATTGGTGGAGTCCCCCAATCCGAAAACCTTGGTCAGTGAGTTTTGCACTCCATATCCCTCGCCCGCGCGCACTTCCCTGAGTTGCACTCCCCAGTCCCCGTGGAGTTCCAATCGCGCCCCGATGGCGTTTGCATTGGAAGTGCGTCCCGTGAGCTGCACCGCAAGATAATGATTCCCATTCGGAGTGTTCAGAAACAGCAGGTCCCTCAGGCTCGCAGAGGTCCCGTTGTAGCCCGTTCCCCGGCCTCCGAAGATGTCGACAAATCCATCGTGATTAAGATCACCGAGGGCGCAGCTGTGGAGATGAGAGATCGGGGCTCCCCCGCTAAGCCTCAGGACATCCGGGACCTCGGTGAAAGTCTTGTCCCCATTATTACGGTAGATTCTGTAGGTTGCAGCGGAACCACCCAGATCCGTGGCGGTCACGAGCAGATCAATGTAGGAATCGTTATCGAAGTCCCGGAATAGTGCCTGGATGCCGAAGTAATCGATATCCCCCAGCCCGGCGCTGTCACCGATATCCGTAAACTGCCCTGCTCCATCGTTTTCAAGCAACCTCGATGTTCCTGCTCCGTGATTGAGGATAAAACAATCCATGTCCCCATCATTATCGATGTCGGCAAAGTCACTGCACCAAGACTGCTCACCATCGGCGAGACCCACAGCGGGACCTTCGTCGGTGTAATTGTTGGACCCGTCGTTCCGGAATAATCGGTTGATCCGACGACGATCGGTTGAGCTCGTTACGCCCAAACGACATTTTGAGAGGTATATATCACGGTGCCCGTCGTTATCGTAATCCGTCTCGATAACCGCATAGTTCCCACTTGAGACACTGGAAGGAAGAGAGGCCCCGATCAAACCTCGCTGCAATGAGAACCCTCCCGCTCCGTCGTTTTTGTAGGGGTGGTTGTCGTCATTGTCATCGCAGGCAAAAAGGTCAATACTCCCATCGTTATCAACGTCGGCAAAAATTGTTCCCTGAACAAAGATATCCCGATCTGGCAACTCCTCGGAAGTGTAGGATTGCCCGTCAGCTCCCGCCTTGAGAAGTAGAGCCCCACCGGACGATGGGCCAAGGAACAGATCGTTGAATCCATTGCGATCGACGTCAGCAGCACATACCGCCCAGATGGATCCCCGGGGAAGTTCGCCATAGTCAAACGATGAAAAAAGTTGGCCAGGCTCATTCTGGTAATCGATCAGTAGACGATCCGTCTGATGCAGTCGGACCAGGTCATCACGGCCATCCCCGTTAAGATCAACGATTGCCATCGGAGCCCCGCTGGCAGAGGAGCTGCTAAGAAGGTCTGTTTGATCAGTAAAACTGAACTGAGCTTGGAGAGAAGCCGTGATGGCCAGACTCACTGCAAGTACTGGGAAAAGGGGATTTCTCACTTTGGGGCTTGAGATACTTGAGGAACGATAGCACCGAGTCCGCAAACAAGGTAGCGTCAATTCTTGTCAGAATACCCCTTTGATGCTGACTTCCAGTGTTATGAGGCTTATCCTTGGGTTTTTCCTGCTAATCGCGGGTCACTTTGCCCCGGAACCCCTGTCCGCAACGCCCCGCCCGAATGTTCTTTTTCTGGCTATCGATGACCTTAACGACTGGGTCGGCTTCCTGGGTGGCTACCCGGGAAAGGTATACACTCCTCACCTCGACCGGCTTGCAGCTAGTGGTACTGCATTCACCAATGCTCACTGTCCTGCTCCAGTCTGCTGTCCCAGCAGAGCCTCGGTTCTCAGTGGACTCTACCCAACCTCCACAGGCATCTATAATAACCAACACTGGTGGAAACCTAATCTTCCCAAGCTCCGAACCATTCCGATTCACTTCAGGAAAAATGGATACCACACGATAGGAACCGGAAAAATATTTCATCATACCGCGGGAAATAACCCACCGAACCAATGGGATCATTTCAAGCGAGCCCCCTTTAATGATAACGGATGGATCCGCTACGGCGACAGCTCTTACCCGTGGACCGCAGACAAACCACGACCCCGCGAATTTCCCTACTCCGGAATCAAACTCTACTCCGAGGAGGCAGACTGGGGAGTTCTGCCCCAGAAGGAAAGTGAGTATGACGACTCTCAGGTAGCCGATTACGCCATCAACTATCTCGAGAATCTGGACCGGAGGGCGACCGATAAGCCGTTCTTTCTCGCATGCGGAATCTTCCATCCCCATCTACCGTGGTATATCCCGCGCAAATACCTCGAACTCTACCCGCGCGATAAGATTTTCGTTCCGGAAAACATCCCGGAAGATCTCAATGACATTCCACGTCCCGGGCGCAAGCTCGCCGAAAAAAAATCTGGTGATCTTCAGAAAATCCGAGAGACGGGGCGCTGGCGGACAGCAATCCAACATTATCTCGCCAGCATCTCCTTCGCTGACGCCCTTGTCGGCCGCGTGCTCGACTCTCTGACAAAAAGTAATGCGGCAGGCAACACAGTGATCGTTCTCTGGTCCGACCATGGATGGCACCTTGGCGAGAAGGGACATTGGCACAAACGCACTCTCTGGGAGGAAGCAACCAGAGTCCCCCTGATCTTCAGCGCTCCTGAGATTGGGGATATGAACCAGCGCTGCGCTCAACCAGTCAGTCTTGTGGACATTTTCCCTACTCTCATTGAACTATGCCAACTTCCTCCAATAGACAATCTTGATGGCATCAGCCTTGTCCCATGGCTTATGAACACCGCGAAAATCCGCGAGCGCCCGGCCCTTACTGTCGAAGAATCTGGCCATATTTCCGTTCGGACTCTCCACCACAGAGCAATTCATTACACCACCGGAGAGTGGGAACTTTACGACCACCGATCCGACCCCAACGAACGAACCAATATCGCAAAGGATCCGAAATACGAAGAGCTGATCAAAGCTGCCCGTAGTTGGCTTCCGAAAAATCCATCCCACCCGGTAGCCACCAAAAAGGACTTCATCTTTGACCACCGTAACTTCACATGGACCCGAAAAAAGAATGGCAGGATCATTAGAGGAAAGTAGCCCTCGTATTTCTCTTGCTATCGAAAAAGGTGATGCCAACCTATCGTAGCTGCCAGATGGCAGACTCAAGTGGCTCCCATCTTCGGAGCCCTCCGCCGCAGAACAACTGCAGGCAGAAATCCGTGCTCTTGGCGCGTGGATCTTTTCCGCGACGACCTCTGGGCTCAAAATTATATTCGATTGCTACCATGAAATCCCAATCCCGCTACAAGGCGGGATCCCCCCTCCGCGAATCGTTTCCAACGAAAGTCCTCCGCGAAGCCGATAAATTCGGCTCTCACATTAAACAACAGGATACTGCTGGCCGCAAAGACTGCCGTCATGATTCTGTCGTCAGTATCGACCCGTCCTCTGCTCTGGATCTTGATGACGCCTTTTCCCTTCAGCGGATCCGAGGAAAGCGATGGAAGCTCCGGGTTCATGTCGCTGATGTTTCCCATTATGTGAGGCCAAATTCCCAACTTGACCGGGAAGCACGCCTCCGAGGAAATTCGACCTATCTTGTGGAACGGGTAATCCCGATGCTCCCAAGCAGCCTGAGCAATGGCCTCTGCTCGCTCCACCCTGACTCCGACCGCCTCACGAAGTGCGTTGAATTCACTCTAACGGACGACGGAAAGGTCCTTGAGACCCGCTTTTTCTCCGCTTTTATTCGATCCAAGAGGCGTTTCACATACCACGAAGCCATGGATATTATCCGAGGCACCCAGCGGGGCCATCTTGAGACCATGCTTCGTTACTCGGATCGCCTCGCCCAGAAGATCCGCGCTCAACGCATCCGCTCAGGATCACTGGAATTCCACTCCCGTGAAATACGCCTTATCTTGAACCGAAAGGGAAGAGTCGAGGCCATCGAACCTGTCATCCACGACAGAGCCCATCAGCTGATTGAGGAGTTCATGCTTCTGGCCAACGAAGCCGTCGCAACCCATCTCAGCAAATTACAAAGAGTGACCATTCATCGTAGCCACGACAAACCTGACCTCGCCCGTTTGCGTAAATTCCGGGGATCCCTCCACCGCCACCAGATTCCCTGCGGCAAACTGAAATCACGCCAAGAATTTCAGAGGTTGATGACCAGCCTGGGCCGAACGCCTGCAGGACCGGCGCTCCAGATTGGATTACTCCGTACCCTGCCAAGGGCACGCTACACGACAAGGCCCAAGGGTCATTTCGGATTGGCCAAGGACCATTACGTCCACTTTACCTCTCCCATAAGGCGCTATGCTGACCTCCTCGTTCATCGCTCCCTTTTCGAAAGAAAGGCTACAAACCCGCGCGAGCTCTACTGCATCGCAGAGCATCTTTCGACGGCCGAAAAAAACTCCTCTGATGCCGAGCGAGTGAGCAAGCGCTCAAAGCTGTGCGATTACCTTATCCACAAACTCAGACACGGAGACACGACCCTGCACAACGCCTTCGTTACCCAGATCTGCACCTTCGGAATTCTCATAGAAGTCTCTGAACTCGGAGTCCCCGGCCTGATCCCTCGCCGACTCCTAAAGCGGAATCAGTATCATCTCAATCTCCGCCAACAGCAGGTCGAGGACCGCAGTTCAGGGAGGCTCATTACTCTCGGAAGCTCTCTCCGGGTCATCGTATCTGACGTCGATAAGGAAAAACGATATATTGAGTTCACCCTCTCCTCCCCCTCGCGTAAACCGCGGAAGAAGTCCAAGCAGCGGCCCTGACAGCTGCCCACCACGGCTACCTTCCAAGATTTCCTCTATTCTGTGCTACTAACGGTCCCCAGACTGGCGTGCCGCTCCGGCCCCCCCCTTGGCAGAACTACTTCCACCCGACGGACCACTAATCTTGCCTTGGCCACGATTGCTTGGCCCCTGCGAACCAACCGCTGACTTCAAGTCCCCACTCTCTATCAATTTAGCCACTGGCGGATGATCGAGGGCCTTGGGCGTCACCTGCCCTGTCTTGCCGGGCGCGAGAAAGAGACGCTTGCCGCCTGGGAGCGGAACAATGAGAGGTTTTTTACTTTTGTTGGTAACGTCCATCAACTTAGTGACCTTGGCAGGAGACTAGCACAGCGCCTCTAGGCTGCCATTGGATAATGGCAAAGGCCCCGGAATTCTGTAACCTCCGAAAATGCCATGAAACTCATCCTTTTTCTGCTCCTAGCTCTCGCCCCCCTTTCAGTGCTTGCCGATGACTGGCCCCAATGGTTTGGCCCACGCCGAGATGGGGTATGGAGAGAAACTGGCGTCCTCGATAAATTTCCCGAAGGAGGCCCAAAGGTTCTCTGGCGCACCCCCATCCGCCGGGGGTATGCCGGTCCCGCGGTCGTCAATAATCGCGTCTACCTCATGGACCGGCAGGTCGACCAGAGCGCCGACGCCAAGCGGCAATCTGCCCGCACCGGAGCCCAACCTGGATCAGAACGCCTCCTCTGCCTCGACTCCTCTACCGGCAAAATCCTGTGGGAAGAGTCCTACCTTTGCTCCTATACCATGTCCTATCCCGCAGGACCCCGAGTGACTCCCCTTGTCAACGAAGAGCGAGTCTACACGCTTGGAGCCGAGGGACTTCTTCTCTGCCGCGCCGCACAAGATGGCGCAGAGCTCTGGCACCATGACTTCAAGGAGCGGTTCGGCATCAAAACCCAGACCTGGGGTTTCGCGGCCTCTCCGCTCATTCATGGAGACCTCCTGATCTGCCTCGCCGGCGGAGCAGGAAGCACGGCGGTCGCCTTTCACAAGAAAACCGGCAAGGAGATCTGGCGCTCTCTGACCGCGGCCCAGCCAGGCTACTGCCCGCCCCAGCTTGTCTCTCACAAGGGACGTGAGCTTCTCATCATCTGGCACCCTGAAAGCGTCAACGCTCTCGATCCCACGAACGGGAAACAACTCTGGTCTGTTCCTTGGAAAATCCGTTTTGGCCTCAGCATTCCAGTTCCCCAGATGATTGATGACGATCACCTCTTTCTCTCCTCGTTCTATAACGGTTCCATGCTTCTTCAACTAAAGGCTGATCACAGCACCCCAGAGATCGTCTACCGCACCGAACAGGCTAGTGAACGCAAAACCACCCATCTCCACGGTATCATGAACACCGCCGTCCTGCGAGAGGGTCACCTTTTCGCGGCCTGCAGTTACGGGCAGTTTCGCTGTATGGAGGCCCTTACTGGCAAGCGGGTCTGGGAGTCCTTCAAGCCCATCAACCTCGACAAGCCCACCCGATGGGGCACTGCCTTTGTGACGCCGCACGAGGACCGCTATTTCCTGTTCACCGAGAAGGGAGACCTCGCCATTGCCCGACTCTCTCCCAAGGGATACGAGGAGATTGACCGTGCCCATGTCATCGAACCCAATGGCGCCGACCTGCGTCAGCGGCGCATCGTCTGGACCCATCCTGCCTACGCCAATAAATGCGCCTTCATCCGTAACGACACGGAAATCATTTGCGTCTCATTGTCCAAGAAAGAATAAAGGACCAAAAAGAGAGCCACGCGAAAAATCTGAAGCAATGTTTTGACACTTGGCTTTCCGCTTCAATTTCCTGATGTTCGTCCTTTAGTCGACCCTCAACCCTTTTCCTTTCCGCAACGCAGAGAGCTGGCTTGCAAGTCGCTTGGCGACCTCGGGATGCTTGGCCTGCACATTGTTCTGCTCTCCCACATCCTTCGACAGATCGTAGAGCTGAGGCCCTTTCTTCTTCTGTCCGGGAATAAACTTCCAGTCTCCCGAACGGATAGCCACCTGCCATCCCGCTTCTTCCAAGGTAAAGGGCACTCCCATTTCGCTCTCACCGAGAAACGCGGCCAGAGTGCTCCGGCTGTCACGAGCTTCTCCAGCCTTGAGTTTGATTCCCAGCAGTTCAGCGAAGGAGGCAACAAAATCAATCTGGCTCACTAGTGCCGAGGACACCCCCGGCTTGATCCTCGCGGGCCAGCGAACAAGAAAAGGCACTCGCGTCCCCCCCTCATAAATCTGGTATTTTCCCCCGCGGTAGGGGCCAGAGCCATCGTGCCCCTGGTCAGACTCCTCAGTGGACTTACGCACTGTGGAGCCATCCGTATATCCATCATCGTAAACCGGTCCGTTATCGGAAGAGACGATGAAGATGGTGTTTTCCGCAAAGCCGGTTTCTTCAAGAGCTTGCGAGACTGCTCCGACCATCCAGTCAAACTGCACCATCGCGTCTCCCCGTTTTCCGAGCTTGGTCTTACCCTGAAACCTGGGATGCGGAGCCCGTGGCACGTGGATATCCTGGGAGGAAACGTAGAGGAAAAAGGGTTTCTCCTTCTTCTGCCGTTCTAGAAACTTGCGAGCCTGCACCACGAACTCATCGGCCATGGTCTCGTCGTTCCAAAGCGCTGACTTTCCACCCCACATCTTACCGATGCGTCCGATCCCGTTGATCACAGTTTCACTGTGCTGATGATCTCCCGGGTAATAGGTCTCCGCCTCGGGGTTGGTTCGACCATAGGGATAGACCGTGCTTTTATGACCTTCGGGCGCGGCGTTGACATACAGAGGGTCGGAGGGGTCGAGGTTCACCACCTGGTAGTTCTCGAGGTAGACACAAGGCACCCGGTCGTTGGTGGACGGGAGGAGAAAGGAGTAGTCGAACCCGACCTCGAGGGGTCCCGGCTTGACCTCTCCGTTCCAGTTCACCGGGGTTCCCTTGGCCCCCAGTCCGAGGTGCCACTTGCCAACCACTCCGGTCCGGTAACCCGCCTTGCGAAACAACTTGGGAAGGGTGAGAATATCTGTCGGGATACAGAGAGGAGCATTGGGAGGAAGGATACGCACTCCCTCCCTGAAACCATAGAGACCTGTGAGCATCGAGTAGCGTGACGGTGTGCAGGTGGCCGCGGTGCAGTGCCCGTCCGTAAACCGGAGTCCCTCCCCGGCAATCTTGTCAATGAAAGGAGTGGGGATCTTGGTGCTACCGTAGACCCCAACATCGCCGTATCCAACATCGTCACCATAGACAATGACGACATTGGGACGCTCTGCGGCAGAAAGGAGAGCAGCACTCAGGAGAGACGCAGTGAAAGCAATGGACTTCATATCGGCGCGGGATTGTGGGAGAAAGAAGGCCCGGAACACGAGAAGGAAAGCAGAACTTTCTCTAACCAGCGATGATCGAAGCCTCTCAATTCCCCTTTTCTCTAATCCCGGTCGAATCTGTTGATACGGAGCGTTTTATCTCCTAAGATCCCAGCCGTGTGCCCCATTCCACGCTTTCTGTCCTCCTCCCTGCTTTCGCGTGACGCCTTACGGGACTTGGTGAACTCTCCGAGGAGCAGAAGTCTTAGCCAATCGCCCCCTGCAAAATGCCCGCCGGCTCGATGGAAATTCCATCACACTCAGGACTGTTGCAGCTGATAGAAAAGTCGTTATCGAGAACTTCTGACCCTCTTCAATCACACTCGACATCAGCAGCGTGGATACAGTAACACTTTCAGATTCGAAACTCCCCCCAGTTCCGTGCCAAAATCCCTCTCATCCTCAAAAACACTGGTTAGTCCCTCTCTGGCGCTCTTTGGAGCAGCCGCTCTGCACGCTGCACCAGTGATAAACGAAATCCACTACAACAACGACCTCAACTATATCGCTACCGAGTTCATCGAGCTCTACAACCCGGGTCCAGAGGACGTAGCCCTGAACGGATGGAAACTCGCCGGCGGCATTGATTTCACCTTCCCCGAGAACTCTCTCCTCGAGTCAGGGGCCTACATCGTCGTGGCGGAAAACCCTGCAACCCTACGTTCTGCGTTCTCAATTCCAGCGGATGAACGCAGAGTCCTTGGCCCTTACTCTGGCGGCTTGAGCGGAGAAGGCGAAACCGTTGAACTCCTCGACGATTCCGGAGAGCGTATCGATCGAGTAAGCTTCGATATCGATTTTCCCTGGCCCATTGCTGCGGATGGTGCCGGCAGCTCGATGGAGCTGATCAATCCGGATCTCGACAATGACCTTGGAAGCTCCTGGCGAAGCTCAGGAAGCAATGGAACCCTTGGCCCTCCCACTCCCTCAGCAGCTAACACCGTCTACAGCAGAGTCGCTCCGCCCAACATTCGGCAGGTTCGCCATGACCCCCAGCAGCCAACAAGCACGCAGGATCTGACTATTACTGCAAAGGTCACAGATCCAGACGGCGTTGGGGCGGTAACCCTTGCCTACACTCTCGTCCTCCCTGGCCGCTATGTTCCTGCTTTCCTCGCCAAATCGTATTCCGAGCTTCTGAGTAACCCGACGGGTCCTCGCCAGCCCAATCCCGCCTACCACCGTAACTGGGTGAACCTCACCATGAATGACGACGGACTTGGAGGCGACTCCATAGCTGGCGACAACATCTACACCGCTACCATTCCAGCCAATTCCTATCAGAACCGTACTCTGATCCGCTACCGTATCACGGTGCGAGATAGTGAAGGAACTTCCGCTACCGCCCCCTTCCCTGACGATGAATCGCTGAACTTCTCATCCTTTGTCTACGATGGCATACCGGACTACGAAACTACTACCCGAACCTACCCGGCGAACACGGTCCTCAATACTCTTCCGGCCTATCACCTCCTCACTTCCGAACAAGATTACGATCAATGCGTGGCGTATGACGGAAATCAGATTCCACGCAACAGCTATGACGCCCGCAGCGCCTTTAACTGGAGTGCGACTTTTGTCTACGACGGAATCGTCTATGACAACATTGGTTATCGCCTGCGCCAGAGAAATGCCCGGTATTCCAACCGAGGAAAACGCAGTTTCCGGTTTCGTTTCAATAGAGGAAACTACGTTCAATTCCATGACATCTGGGGGAATCCCTACCCCACCAAGTGGCGCACGCTCAACTCGCACAAGATGCATGCCCGTGGAGGCACGAATTTTGGACTCTATGAAGCCGCTAACTCTATTCTCTGGAACACCACGGGAACCGCTGCACCCTTTACCCACTGGTTCCACTTCCGTGTCATAAAAAGCACCGAGGAAGCTCCTGACCAGTATCATGGCGACTTCTACGGATTTCTTCTCGCCACCGAAGACTACGATCGAAGATTTCTGGAGGCTCACGATCTCGAGAAGGGGAATCTCTACAAGCTCAAGTCTGGATTAACCGAGGGATCAGATGTCATTCGTTACCATGCCCCCCGGGGCGTCCGGGGTGGAGCAGATTACGAAAACATCATCTTCAATCTGCGACCCAGCAGAAATGACTCCTGGCTTCGACAACACGTCGATTGGAACTCCTGGTATCACTACCACGCAATCGTGGATGCGGTAAGACACTACGATGTCCAGCCTAACACTGCTGAGCACCTAAAAAACCGGGCGTATTACTTCAAGCCGGACCGGTCCCGCTTCGGACTTCTGCAAGTCCTGCCCTGGGACTCCGATACAAGCTGGGGACCAAACTGGAATGGAGGCGAAGATTTCTGTAAGTACGCGATGGGATCGAGAGCGGAGTTCAACAAGGAGTATCGTAATGTGGTTCGCGAAATCCGGGATCTTCTCTGGCAACCGAGTCAAATCAACGGCCTGATCGACATGCTTCAGGATCGCGTGATCAGCTTCCAACAGGCCGACCGTCTCCGCTGGACCAATGCCCCTGCCTCTGCGGGCTCACAGAACGATGGTGATATTCGACTGCGCACTCGTGACATGAAAATGTTCGCCTTTACCGGAGGAAGTTGGACGGGAGGGGACAGCGGAGCGATGGCTCCTAACTCTCGGGATAGCGGCACGTCTGGTCGGGAGGGGCGGGACGCCTATCTTGACGAACTTTGTGCAGACCCTGCGATTCCCGACACTCCTGAGATCACGGACCTGAGCGAGCCAGGATATCCTGTCAACGGTCTGCGTTTTGCATCATCCGCGTTCTCTGATAGTTCAGGTAGTTTTGGCGCAATGGAATATCGTATCGCACCGCATGCTCCATACACACGAGGAGACAATGCACCATTTCCCTTTGAGTGGAGCGCAACGTGGGAAAGCGGAGAGCTCTCAGCTTTTACCCCGGAAATCCGGCCACCTGCCTCTGCCGTCAAGGGCGGACAGACCTATCGGGCTCGCGTCCGTCATCAAGATTCCACTGGCCGCTGGAGCCACTGGTCCGCCCCATTGGAATTCCAAGCCTCCGACCCCGTGGCCAGCGCGTATCAGGAGAATCTGGTCATAAGTGAGATCATGTATAATCCGGAGGGTTCCGATGACACCGAATACCTAGAACTTCACAACATCGGCTCAGAACCTCTCGATCTTACCGACGTGCGGTTCACCAAAGGAATCGATTACGATTTCGAAGATGGCACGGTCCTCGCGTCAGGCGCATACATTCTTATCGTACGGAACCGCCTGGCCTTCGAGGAGCTCTACGGATCGGACCTTCCGGTCGCTGGAGAATATCTGAACGAGGAAGAAAACCGCCTCGAGAATGATGGCGAAAGGATCAAGATCGCCCTTGGCACATTTCCCATTCACGATTTTTCTTATGATGACAGTCTTCCCTGGCCCGAACAGGCCGATGCTGGTGGATTTGCCATGGAACTGATGCGTACCAGTGACAATTCCGCCAACGACCCCCTCGACCCTCTTGGTCACGGAATCCCAACAAACTGGCGCCTCGGAGGCTCTCCCGGAAGGTCAAGCAGCCAAACCTTTGAAGGAGCTGACCCTCTCGACGATAGCGATCAGGACGGCCTCCCCGCATTCCTCGAGCACGCACTCGGTAGCGATAATCTGAACTCCCTTAGCGGACCGGAATTACTCTCCGCGGAGCGTCAGGACGGCACTCTGACATTTAGCTTCCAGCGGAAGCTCTCCGCCGACGATGTTCTCCTCACGGTGGAGGTTTCCAGAGACCTCATTCTCTGGACAAACGAAACCGCCCTCGTTTCCGAGGTAGCAGGTAACGAGGGAACCTCAATTGTCACCTACACGCCAACCTTCGAAGCAGGCAATGATGCACGGTTATTCATGCGGCTCCGGGCAACTCTCGTCGACCCACTGCCCTGACGACAGGGCAGATGGGCATTCCCGAATGGCTCACGGCATGTGAAACCATGCATCTTCCGGCACGAGCTCCAGAGCAAAGCCGGGTCCCTCCCAGGAAATTGCCAATTCTTCATCGCCTGCCTGCTCGAAGAATGAAACGGTTACCGGATGAAGCCCTGCCGGCAACCGGACGAGCCCACTTTTCCTCTGAACCGCATGCAGCCCATCATTGTTTACCACGACGGCATTTCCGATGGAGAGTCGACTGCCGTCGTCCGATGAAGTGTAAAATGTATACAGGCCTTCCTCAGGGATCTTGACGAACCCCTCGAATTGGATCCCATAGTTTTCCCTGTCCTCGGTGCTGAAAGCCTCCTCGGTAGGCATCATGACCACGCCATCCACAACTGGATCCAGCTCGTCAAAGTTTGGCAAGACATCCCAACTGCCCTCGAAGCCCTCAAATTTTAAACCACTCTCCACCCCTTCTTCCGCTATCGGCTCGGGCAAATCCGATTCACCGAGCTCAACCTCGATATTCTTTTGCTCTCCGTTGCGCTGAATCTTCAGATCCAAGCGCCCTCTCGGCGCCTTTCCGACGAGTGCCAGATGAAAATCCACTCCATCGTTCACCTCACGACCGTCGACTGCTTCGATCACATCTCCAATCTCAATCCCAGCTATCTCAGCTGGTGAACCCTCATTGACAGCCCCCACNACCACAGAGGGCATCAGCATTTCAACCTNTAGCCCCAGCCTGAACCCATACCGTAGTTCAGCCGACAAAAGGGTAGGAAACAGCTCCCGAACTCGGTCAGCAGTTATCGCAAAGTTAATATTTTCCCCATCGAGCTTCTTCGAGGTAATCACCCCGATCTGTTCTCCAAGCGCATTAATCAGCGGTCCTCCCGAGTTTCCACCACTTACTGCCGCACTGGTCTGCACCATTCCGGGAAGAAATGTTCCAGCTACTGCAGTAGATCGATTGAGCCCGCTGACGATCCCCTCCGAGACAGAGTGAACCAGCCCCCCGGGATTCCCAATTACGACTACCGGCTCCCCCAGCATCAGATCATGACTCCGCCCGAACTTCAGAAACGGCAAACTTTTTCCCGCATCCACCTTAACGAGAGCCAAATCCTCTGAGCTCATCGTCGCGATAATCCGGAACAGCATTGGAGGATGTCCCGGAAGAAACGCNTGCCCCTCATGCATTCGGAAAAGCACATGATTGTTCGTGAGCAGATATCCCTCCTCATGAATGAGGGAGGCGCTTCCTACTCCCATCGTAAAAACGCCTGCGGCGTCCTGCTTCTGAACGGTTTGCAGAGAAGCCACCGCTGGCAAACAGCGCTCAATTAATTCCACCAACGGAGTGTGGCGGGCCTGTGCCCCTGTCCTTTCGACCCCATCCTTCTGGTCCTGCTCTGCCCAAGCCCTCCACCCTCCAGAAGCAACTAAAAGGCAGACGATAAGGAATGTTTTCAGGCTCATCGTTCTCAAACTGAAAGGCCTCTGCGAAATATCCAGCAAGAACACAATTTGTGGGCGTACCGTAAACCAGCTGCTTCGCCCTCTTGACACTTACCCCGTAACAGGAACAATGAATGCATCAGCGAAATAGAACAACACCTCTACGTCATCATGTGGCCTAATTACGCCTTGGTGGCCTCTAACCTTCCTCCGGAAGAATTCGGCAAGCACTATACCGTTGGGAGTTCGCGCTATTATCACGGGCAGGTAATTTTCGCCCAGATTACCGACGACTACCGGAACGATTACTTCCGGATTGACGAGTTGATGAAGGACGTCGTCCCGAATCAGGCGGGAAGACCTAAACGAACCAAGTTCATATCCTGTTACCGCGTTTTGGAGCATATCGACTTGTCAGCCTTCCTTGACCTCTACGTCACATCGGTCTCNGGCCAGGTCCTNCGTCTCCAGCAGGAGCCCTATGANCGGGTTCATGAACCNGGCTTCATCNGGACNTATCAGGAGNTNTGTCCCTTCAGCGCNATNGTNATGAGNCACATGGCTCCCCCNGAATTTGGNGAATACATCACTGATCTCTCNCTGCCNAAAAGCGCTCCGGAAGTNATGTTCACNCAGATCGACTTCGTNATTGAGGATTTNCTGAAGCAGAACTCGAAGCCAATCCTTTTCACACTTCCCCAATTCCCAACGTCCACCCCCACAAGCTCAAGGAGCAAATTCAAGAGCTTCAAGGTAAGCCGGAGAAGTCCACCAAGGCCATCAGCCTTGACTCCGTTCTCGGACGAATTTCTTTCCTCCAGCTCCGCACTGGTTTCTGGATAGCGGCGCAGGAGAGAGAAATTTTTTACCCTATACCCGACAGGGCTACTCTTGAGAGTGACCACCCGGAATTCTTCCGGTCAATCGTGGGGTAGAGGAGAGAACCTCCCTTAATGCCCCGCTGCTCTGGCACCCTTCGGCTGCCCGATTTCGCCGAGCATGTCGCCGAACCATGGAAGGTCGATATCAAAGGGCTTCCCTCCCTTGATTCGGGGGAAGGCGATGCAGCTCATCTCGCCGCCGGCATCTTCATCCAACCCTGCGACCCCACTTTGTCCGTCTAAGGCATACTCTGCACCTGCAAATGCACTTCTCTTAATCAACTCAAGATCGCGCTCGTTAGGCGCTGCAGACCTACCGAAGTAACCACTTTTCTGGACGAGAACCTTGTCTGCATTAAGTCTCTCCTTGAGCTTGGACGCAAACCACTTTCCCGGATTCAATTCGTCGAGGCGTGCATGACCAAAAGCATCTCGCCTCACTTCTTCACCTGCAGCTTCCTTCTCACGAATAATAGCGTCCATTCCTGCACCTTCACTGAGAAACAGGTTTACACAGTCATGCCTATCCATGACCCCATTGAGACGCTCTATCTCGGTATCGAGGTCCAAATCCACTTCCGGAACCCAAACTGCATGGACATCCCAGCATTCCCGGGACAGACGCATGCCTGGCAGAAAGCTCCAATCATCCAGTCGCTTGCGATAGGCCTCCGCGGTAGCCCCAGTCAGCCAGCCACAGTGCCGTCCCATTACCTCGTGGATGATCAGGTGTCGTGTACTCGTGGTATTCTCGTTTGCAATGTTCTCAAAAAAGATCGCACCCTGCTCGGCTGCAGTCCACGCCCCGAGCGTTTGCACGATGGGGAAGACATCGTTATCTACGGTCTTCGGAAGACCGACGACGGTCAGGTCGTATCCATTCTCCTGCAGGTATCCCGCCAGATCTGCGGCGGTCGTATTAGTATCGTCGCCACCNATGGTATGCAGAATATCAATTCCGTCTTTCTTAAGCTGCTCNGCNGCGACCTTGAGCGGTTCTTNGCCTGNTTGNACNAGTCCNCGCCTNTCACAGTCCTCAACGTTTGTCAGTTTGACTCGACTATTCCCNATCGGGCTGCCTCCAAAGNGATAGAGAACCTCATGCCTGTCCCTCGCCTCGGGAGGAAAAAGCATCCGGCGCCCCAGCAAAAGACCCTGATATCCGTTCAAGTAGCCACTCAACTCCGCGTCCGGAGCCAGTTCGTTATATTTTTCTATCAATCCCCCAATGGAGGAGGATAGGCATGGAGCAAGTCCACCAGCGGTCAGAAACGCAATTTTTTGAGCCATAAGGTTACACCGAATCTGAGGCTCCCCTAGCCGGGCTGTCAACCATGGTGATGGTTTAGGAAGATTACCGGAAGGAGAAATGTCCCTCGCCNTATCNATGCTCTGGCACTATCACTCCTTGGATGCAACAAGGGTAATCAGGGAGAAAAATCCTTAGATCCTGATAGAATCTGCCGGAACTCCGGCACCATCGACACGCATGAGCGAAGCGAGGTCAGCTATCTGCCGGTCATCCCAGAACGACACCGTTTCACGCCGCCCTCGGCACCCTGCAGGACCCCGTGCGCACTCACCATTTTTTGGGAATCGCGCGACAATGACGGCATCTCTTCCAGTTTCAGTCACCCTTGGGTAATCCGGGTATGCTCACTCTATCTTTCTCGGCCAACTTGGAAATGACGAAGCGTGTGGCGGGATCTCCCGTCTTTGCCGCCTTGACGAGGGCTTGGTGGATTTCCTCAGTTTTTTCCCAAGAGGTCGGGTAGTAGTAAGGGCCACGGGTGTCCGGGCGAGTTCCCCACCAAGTGTCTCCCTGATAGACCTTTTCCTTGTTCGCCAAGCGGACAAGACTCCTCGCGATCCGCTGTTTGGTGTCAGATTTGAGAGTCTTTTCGAAACGCTTCAGAAGGGCATCGACCGCTTCCGGGTGATGCATGTAGCGCAAAGCCATTAGTGCCCCGCTTTGGTTGGGCGTGCCAATTGCATCCACGCANGCCGGCCCGGCCCGTAAGGCAACCAAGGCTTTGCGGGCGACATGGGGGAGAATAGACGCTGAGTTTGGAATGGCGTGGGGCCCTTCGACGATTTGCTTTTTCCCACCACCAGCGAATTTCTTGATCACCTTGTCGCTGACGTAAAAACGGACCTGCCCACCACCGTGCGTGTCGGCCAACCCGGCCACGCATTTGAACCGGATGATGTCAGAAGGCAAATTCTTGTAGGAAATTACGCTTACAGCATGGGAACCGATTCCAAAGGCCATCGCTTTTTTGTCCGCGCGCACAAGTTTCGCCCCGGTTGGACTGATACCCACTCCGGTCTTTCCCCAACCTTGAGTGGCCTGAGTCCACTTGAGGTCAGTCAGCCTGATGACGGAGCCATCCTTCTTGATCAAGGTCGGCTCACACCAGGCCCCGTGATCGTTACCNTCGCCATTGCCACCATCCCCGATGGTCAGGTAAAACTCCCTCCAGCCGGAGATATCGACATCGAATCGATGCGTCTTGTTTCCGTCGATAAGAGGGCTCTGGTGGACACCATGGGAGGCGGAATCGACCGGGCCAGGCGCTTGAAATACCGGCAAAGGGTCTGTTACCNGAGGACTGGAAACGGCGAGCAGGGCCTTAGCCGCCGACTTGTCTCCAAGACGGCCGAGAGCCACCGCAGCCGCAACCTGTATGCGTGGGTTTGTACTTTTAAGGGCGTTTGNGAAGGGTGCCTGGGGGATTCCTTCGACCTGGGTCCTTCGATCGGCAAGAGCCCGCAGGGCATGCTCCGCCACGGCAGGATCGTCGACCAGCTTGAGAAGCTCCTCGTGAGACTTTGATCCGAGCAGCTGCTTCAGNGTATAGATCGCGGCTACACGAGCCCTCGGGGTTAGCTTCTTGTCCACCGCCACTGCCAAGACTTCCCGGCCCTCCCCTCCCCGACGGAGTATTTCCTGCTGGGCGTGCAGCCTTGCCTTGGCGCTGGGAGTAGTGAGCATGTTGGCCAAATCAACCTCGTTGCGCTTTTGCAGGTCGGGAAACTTTTTATACTTCCAACCCTTCGGAACGACCCGGGCGACGTAGCCATCCGTCCCTCCCTTGAAGCCGGAGTTGCCCCAGCTACCGATGAAGAGACGCCCTGAACCATCGCAGTCAACATCAGTGATTCTTCCGCATTTGATGAAGCTCTCCTGATTCTGGGTAAAACTGGCCCCGTCGGGAGTAACCCGGTGGATAAATAGCTGACCCCGCCCCCAGTCACACATCATGGGAACGTCGTTGTACTTGTCCGGCCAACCCGGCTCGTCGAAGAACATTGCTCCAGTACCGGAGCCGCCACCAACATCGACGAGTGCGGGGATGATCTCGCTGGTGTAGCGCTTGAAAAGGTCGGGGTAGCCGTATTCNCCGGTCTGGATTTCATGGATAAAGCGCATGTTCCATCCCCCGCCATCGTTCGTGTTGCCCCGAGTAAATACGTTCATGAAAGGGTCGATGGCCACGTCGTAGATGTTTCTCAGGCCATCAGCGTAGGTTTCCAACTCGGTCCCATCTGGCCGAACCCGTATAATCCCACCTCCATACATGGTCAGCTTCGTCCCATCNGTTCCCTCCGCATCAACGAAACCGAAGTCTCCCACCGCAACGTAAATCCACCCGTCGATCCCCATTCGTATCCCATTGGTTGTATGATCGACCCCCCGGGACTGGTTGAACTTTCGCGTGCTGATCTCCTTGACCAAGTGTTTGGGTGGTCCGTCCGCNATCCCGTCCCCGTCCTTGTCCTCAAGGACGGAAAGAAACATCCCATCAAAGTTAGTACCCTTTCCCCACTTTGCATGAAGCACATAGAGTTTGTTCCCAACCGGCACGATGCCCCTCGGGTTGTCAATCAAGGCATACTCCGTCCGATAATCGGATATCCCATCATGATCCANATCGACCAGACGGATGATCCTGCCTTTTCCTCCCCCCTTGCCCAGCGAACCGATCTGGTCAACCCCGGCGTAGACTTCGCCAGTAGGGGCGACTCCAATGCAAGCCACACAGGGGGTGACGGTATTAGGAGAAAAAAGAGTCGATTCCAGTTCCCCGGGAACGCCTACTGGTGATCCTGCGCTCTTATTCGGGCCTGCGGTAAGCTCCTTTGGCTCGTTTTTTGCAACGAAGAGCGTTCCATGCATCAGGAATCCATGGCCNGGAAACGTACAAACGTAGGGATAGTTACCTTCCTTGACGGGAGCCTTGAACTTGACCGTGGATTTATCCTTGGGTTGAACCACAGGGGTTGCAGCTAGCACTTTTGCAGAATCTGGGACGTAGTGGAGGGCGGGACCTTTTTCACCAAGTGCGTTTGCAGCTTCGACGATCTCCATGCGCGCACCTGGTTTGACCAGAACAAAGTTATGCATCATCACGTCCGAGTTATCGAACGTCAATTCNACGTCTTCTCCTGGAAGAACGTGGAGAGCCTTGGGCTCGAAATGCAGTCCCGGCTTAACCCCGAGTGTGATTTTTCTGGCCTCAGCCTGGGTGAAAAAGGAGCCAAGCAATAGAACGATAAACGCTAACTTGAGATAAACNGGAAGGTTTGGGCGCATGACAGGGAAGTTCACTACGGATTAAGTAAAAAACAAATCCAATCGTAGCCCATGCCTCAAAGGAATTTTCTTTTTCNTCAAGGTTCCTCCTCGGGCCGTTGGACCGGGGTGAGCGGGTATGGAGTCAGCCTCTTTTTTGACTACCTCNAATTTTGCCACTTCCTGGCGCGCTATCGAAGCGGTCTCCTTCGCAATCAGTTTTATAAACCGAGGTAGTTTGAATGTTGAGCTTTGCACCAGGTTGTGACCTCGACAGCCCTAGGACCTTCCCAGTTCCCATTTGAAACGATCCCAGTGCTCCCAATACCCGCAACTTGCGGGAGTCAACCCCAGAGGCCCGAATGTCTATCGGACGGGCTCAGTTAGCCTGACTAACTGGGTTCTTGGCAGAGGGAACCCCCTTCTCAGGNACCTCGACGCCCGAAGTCCAAGTAATGGCATTCAGAACCAGAGTGCGCCAGTTATCACTATCCCAGGTCGCATGGTAGTGTCCTCCGGTTGTCCCAAAGCCGCGNCCTTTACCTCCTGGACGCTCGTAAGCCCAGCCAATGTGCTGAATCTCTCCTGCCGCCATCGACTTGCGNACATGAGGGTTGTTTGAATGTGGCCCATCGGGACGGTTCATAGTCGCTTTTGGAGGATGGGCGGAAAGAATTGGAGTAACACCTTTCATCTCCGGAACAAATCGCATGTGATAGTACCACTCATCGTTCTGAACGAAAGGAGTACAACCACGGGTGATGGGATGCTCGGGAAGTTTTTCAATTGTAGCGACCCAGTGAGGATTGACCGACCAGTGGGTTTCAAAATAACCACCCATTCCCTTGAGCATGATTTCTCCCGCCTTTCCCTTGGGAACTTCCACCCCGTAATGCAGACAGACTAAACCCACCCCACTATCAACGAGCTCTTCAAAGCGCTCAAGATTCNTCATCACGAGATGCCCTCCTCCACCGTTGCAGAAAATGACGATGCAGTCAGCTCCATCAAACGCTCCGGCCTCTTTCGGCCAACCCTTGAATTGACTCGTCTCGAAACCGAGGCCACTGGCTTCCAATGCTGCGGCAAGCACCGCATTACCCTGCACGTGATTGTGAGTCTTACTGTTTTTCCCACCATCCGCGAGAAACACGATCTTCTTTTTTTCTGCCAAGGCCCCACCGGAGAACAATAGAGCGATCAGTGAGACTAGGATAAAGGAATTGCGAGCGAAACGATTCATGACCACCGATNCTCCCCAAAGCCCCTTCCCTTGACAAGATCAATGCACCGGGGACAAGAAGGGCCCTCTTACGAATACGTCTCGCAGAATTGCCCGTTGCTTCCGTGACTTTTTGCAGGTGAACTCCCGTCTTGCATCATGAAGGCCATTTCTTTGATNCTCTCAATCTTTTGCTGCTCTACAGCACTCTCCGCACCGCGCGCCCTGCCCCAGAACCGCCTCCCAGCCGACAGCCGTCTTGACGCTCTCAAGGACCTTAATGGCTACTTTCCCTTCCATCCTCCCGGATCACCAGCAGACTGGGCCGCACAGTCAGCGAAGATCCGCCATGATCTGAAAGTCGCGGTGGGACTCTTTCCCGAACCAGTCCGGCACCCGCTTAACTCTGTCATACACGGTCGGATCGACGGCGGCGACTTCACTGCCGAAAAGGTCTACTTCGAAACCCGGCCGGGATACCTCCTCACCGGAACCCTCTATCGTCCAAAGAGTATCACAGGAAAAATTCCCGGAGTTCTCTGCCCTCATGGTCACTGGAATGAAGCCCGGTTCTACGACTGTGGAGAAACAAAGGCCGCTCAACTGATCAAGGAGGGAGCCGAAGAACACATGGAAAGCGCGCGCAACCACATCCAGGCCCGGTGTGTCGGCCTGGCAAGACTCGGGTGCACAGTACTCCAGTATGACATGATCGGTTACTGCGATAACGACCAGATCTCTTACGAGCTGGCCCATCGTTTCTCTAAGCAGCGCCCGGAAATGATCTCCGAAAAGAACTGGGGACTCTACAGCCCTCAGGCGGAATCCCATCTCCAAAGCATCATGATGCTTCAGACATGGAACTCCATACGGGCAATCGATTTCCTGCAAAGCCTGCCAGAGGTCGATCCCGGACGGATCGCTGTAACAGGCGCAAGCGGAGGCGGCACGCAGACCTTCGCCCTCTCTGCTCTCGATCCCCGTGTCACCGTATCAATGCCCGCCGTCATGGTTGGCACTGCCATGCAGGGAGGGTGCACCTGCGAAAACGCTTCATTGATGCGCATCAAAGAGGGCAACGTCGCCTTTGCCGCCCTCTTTGCACCCAGACCAATGGGGCTCACTACCGCAAACGACTGGACGAAGGAGATGGCCGCCAAAGGGTTTCCGGAAATCAGGAAAACCTACCAGACACTTGGAGCCCCCAGCATGGTGACCCTTCATGATCGAACTGAATTCGACCATAACTATAACCTTCCTTCCCGGCAGGCCATGTATAGATGGTTCAACAGCCACCTCGGGCTCAACAAGCCGGAGCCAGACAACGAGCGCCCGCACAGGCGACTGACGGAGAAGGATCTTTCTGTCTTCGACAAGAGTCACCCCAAGCCCGAAGGCGGCAAAGAATTTGAACGAAGGTTACTCGCCAGTTTAGCCAGCGAATCCAGCGCGAGAATCGCTAGTGATCCTGATATTGCCCGCCGGGGGTGGAAATCAATCCTCGGCAGCAACCTCGAGGACACGGGAGAAGTTCAGTGGAAACTTACGGGAAAAATAGACAAGGGCTCCTACCTTGAGATGCCGGGACTTCAAAACAACACAACTCTTGGGCAGCAGGTCCCGGTAATATGGCTCTACCCGAAAAACTGGAAAAGCGAGGCTGCAATTTTCCTGAGTCCACAGGGAAAATCTGGACTTTATAACAAGGANGGTATTCCCCTGCCAGAAGTGCAGGCCCTTCTGAGGGAGGGAATCTCGGTATGCGGTATCGACCTCTTTCTCCAGGGGGAGTTTCTCCAGAAGAATGAGCCCCTTCGCCAAACTCGGCGCGTCAAGAACCCTCGGGAAGCAGCCTGCTACACCCTTGGATACAATCGCCCCCTCTTCGCACAAAGGGTGCAGGATATCCTTAGCACGATCAGGATGATTCAGGACGANACCCACGGGGCGAAGAAAATTTCTCTAGTGGGCCTCAAAGGGTCCGGCCACTGGGCTGCTGCCGCTCATTTTCTTGCGGGCAAAGCCATTCACCGGGCAGCAATCGAATCTTCCGACTTTAAATTCATCAAGATCACCGACATCCGTCATCCCGATCTGATGCCGGGGGCGTCAAAATACGGCGGAATGAAAGGCCTTCTTAACCTCGCGCCCAGAAAAGCCTGGAACGTCGATGCCAACGGACTTCCTGAGTGGCTGAAGTGACCGTCGGGCAGGGCGCGCTCAGGCAAGGACTTCGTGAATTACCCTGCCGAACACATCTNTCAGACGCACATCACGGCTTTTGTCAATAAGGTCAACCTCTCATGGTCAAGTCTCAGCAGGTGCAGGATCGTTGCATGCACATCATGGACATGAACAGGGTTTTCCACGGCCTTCATACCAAAGTCACTCTCAGCACCAAAGCTCGTCGCCCCTTTCACTACTCCCCNAGAGCAGCTTCGGCATGCTTCTTGAAGATATCCCACGTCTTTGGCTTCNGGCCCCAGTTCTGGATCATGAACACAGCATAGTGCCCCTTGCCACAGTCCACCCAGAATCGCGTTCCTGCTGCGCCGCCCCATTCATATCGGCCTCTTTCGTTCACTCTTCCTCCGAGACCATAGCTTTTCCCAATATCCTTGAGGTGATTCTTGAACATGAGCTCGACAGTTTCCTCCCTCAGAATGCGCTGGCCGTTTAACTCCCCTTTTCTTAGGAGCATTTCGCAGAACTTGGCGTAATCTCCCGCGGTAGACATCAGACCCTGCCCTCCCATCATTCGTGCAGGACGCCTCATCACTTCGGCGCGACCCATAACCTTCCTCAACCCTCCTTCATCTTTACGACTGTAAACGAGTGCCACCCGTGAACGGTCCTCCGGATCCTTCACCCAGAACTCGGTATCAGACATTTTCAACTTATCGAAAACTCTCTCCCGCATGATCAGATCAAGCGTCTTCCCCTCGATAGCCTCAAGATACCGGCCGAGAATATCAATGGAGTAACCATACGCATAACTCTCTCCCGGATGAAATACGAGCGGACGATTTGCCATGGACTTCGAGAAATCTTCCAGCGAATCTCCCGGGCCCATTGCCAGCTCGCTTCGATCGTAGGTAAGTCCCGCAGAATGCGTCATCAGGTGACGCGGAGTAACAGGCCTTTTAGCCGCAACCTGCTTACGGCCTTCACGCACACTCACCGTCTTCCACTCTGGCAAATACTTGTGNATCGGATCATCCAGCTTGAACTTGCCCTCTTCGTAGAGCGCCATGGCGGTGACTGCGACGATGGGCTTGGTCATCGAATAGATCCGAAGCAGACTATCCTTGGACATTGGCTCTTCTTCACCCAGATCACGTTTCCCATGAGATTCGAAGTAGCCAATTTTCCCTTTCCATCCGATGAGGCCAATGAGGCCAGAAACCTGCTCTTCCCGCACTTCCCTCTTCATGGCTCGCTCAAGATCCTCCACAGCCCCTTGGTCCAAGCTGACAGCGGGATGACGCTTTGCTGGCGTGTTTAGCTCGGCTGCAAGCCCAACTCCTGGANAGGAAAATGTCAGTAGAATAACAAGGCCCGCGCTGGGATAAGATTTCATAGGGGAGGTATCCAGCCAGATTTGGGTCCCTGCTTCAAGCCTGTCAAGGCACCAGAAGCTTCTCGATTTACCATCAGGGCATCGCAATACCTTGATTCTAATGCACGCTACACCCGCAAAATAATAACTCTCCTCCTGCTCTTCGCTCTCCTGAGGACTCTTACCGTTGCTGAAAGAACCAAGCTGTAGTATGCCCCCTGCAGATCGCGATGACTCCATCCGACAGCCCATCAGCCAACACCGAAGAACCTTTCGCTGAAGCGTCAGGCCGCAAAGGCGGGCTTGTCCTGAGAATCGTTCTTCCTCTCGCCCTGCTCGTCATGGGAGTATTTGGATATAGCAAGCTATCAGTTGAGATTCCTGAGGAGGCCCAGCCACGCCGCGAGAGGAAACCCATTGAAACCCGGGTTCTTGAGCTCAAACGTGAAGATTATCAGGTCGAGATACCTTCGCAGGGAAATATAAGAGCCCATGGCCTTGTTAACCTGACTGCGGAGGTCGCCGGAAAAGTTCAGGCTATCCACCCCCCATTCGAAGAGGGCGCTTTTTTTTCGAAAGGCGACATCCTTCTCGAGATCAACCCGATCGACCTGCAGGTCGCTCTGATCTCCGCTCAGGCACAGGTCGCATCAGCCCAGCTGAACCTGAAAAAGGAAGAGGCGCTCGCCGAGCAAGCTCGGCTCGACTGGAAGGATCTCGGTTATGAGGACGAACCCAGCGCTCTTGTGAGGCGGGAGCCGCAGCTGAAAGCAGCTCGTCAGGGCCTCCTTCTCGCCGAAGCCCAGGAAGAAAGCGCCCTGCGTAACCTTGAGCGAACCAAGGTTACCGCCCCATTTGATGGCCGGGTTTTACGCAGGACGGTTGGCGTAGGACAGTCGATCGGGCCTTCAACGGCGCTTGCCGAGATATTCGCCACCGATTACAGCGAAGTCCGGCTCCCTCTATCTACCTTGAACCTCAGGGATATCACCCTCCCGGAAGACGCCTCTGATCCACCTCTTCCAGTGACTTTGCGAGATGGGCTCGATGATCAATCCTCGACGGAGTGGAGCGCACGCATCCTTCGCACGGAGGGGGCGTTGGACGCCGACACGCTTGAGCTTTTTGCAATCGCCAGGATTGAGGACCCATTCGGGTTGCATTCTGAGCATCCACCGTTGCGTGTCGGCCAACCCGTGATCGCCGCCATACCGGGTAAGACGCTGGAAGGCGTCTTCGTTATTCCCCGGGAGGCTGTTTCCCAACTGAGCCGCATCCGGATCGTCGACCCCACGACCATGAAGCTTGATTCTTCATACATTCGTCCTCTTCATTCTGACGATGATCATATCATTTTCCGAGATTCCTCCCTTGAAGATGGAACTCTCCTTGTTCTCACCCGCCTCGTATATGCTCCCGATGGCGGTGGAGTCATCATCATCCCCGAGGAAAATGNGGAAGATCCCGATGATTCTCCCTCCACGGAAGTGACCTCCGCGCCCGGAGACAAAGGAGCCTCAGGCAGTCCGAAACCATGATCTCTTGGTTCACGAGAAACGGCATTGCCGCTAATCTTCTGATGGGGGCAATCTTGCTCGCAGGCATCTATGTAGCCTTCTTCAAGATCACTCTTGAGATGGAACCTGATCGGGAATGGGGGAGTGTTTCTATCAGAAAAAAATATCCTGGGGCAACCCCGACGGATATCGAGCGGGAGATCTTGATCCCGGTCGAAAACGCACTTGAGTCACTGGATGGGGTCAAACAACTGAACACTGACGCTGAGCGAGGTGAGGCCAAAATGTGGGTTGAGGCCCGAAAAGGCACAGACCTCAGGGAGCTCAAGGAGGACATCGAGTCCCTGCTTAAGACTGTGAGCAATATTCCTGCTCCAAACGAACCATTCCGCATCCGAATACCCAGCCAGAACGATCGCCGNTCTGTCATCTGGGTCGTGGTGAGCGGAGACCTTCCTGAAGAAGAACTCCATGAAGTCTCCCGTCAGGTTAGGAACGACCTCCTTTCGATCGATGGCATAAGCAAGGTCCGGGCCTTTATCCCGGACAGGCATCGCATTGCGATCGAGCTCGATACAGACAAACTGGCAGCCTATGACCTCACGCCAGATGCCGTTGCCAATGCAATCCGACAATCTTCCATAGACCTGCCCGCAGGGGCGATTGACGGTCCTACAGGCCGTCTCGACATCCGAACAAAAGGCCAAGCCTACACTCTTGAGGAATTCGCGGCCATCACCGTCCGGTCCTCCAACGGCTCCAGACTTACCCTCGGCGAAATAGCAACCACTATTACGGACGCCGACAATGAGGAAAAATTTATCTCCGAATATAANCGGCGGCCAGCAGTCCGGATCGATGTTGGCCGAACCGGTAACGAAAACGCCCTCCAGATCGCACGCGAGGTTCGAAATTACGTTGCGAACTCATCCGAGAGGTTTCCGGAGGGAATTGTTCTCGGCACGCACGCAGATCGCGCCATAGACCTTCAGTCACGACTTGAGACCATGGCTGGCTCGCTCCTTCAGGGCGGACTTCTCGTCATGTTTGTCCTTGGCCTTTTCCTGAGACCTCAGCTGGCCTTCTGGGTGGTCGTGGGTATTCCGGTGAGTTTCGCGGGTGGCATTGTCGTGATGCAGCTTTTTGGCATATCTGCGAACATGATGAGCCTATTCGGATTCATCATTGTGATAGGAGTAGTTGTCGACGATGCAATCGTGACCGGTGAAAGTGTTTATACTCGTCTCCAGCGTGGGACTAATCCCCTGGATGCCGCGGTCAGCGGAACTCGTGCCGTCACAGTCCCTGTGACCTTCGGGATTCTCACCACCATCGTAGCCTTTCTACCTCTACTTTTTTTCGAAGGCATGACAGGAAACTTTGCGAGGCAGATTCCTTTTGTTGTTACTCCGGTTCTCCTTTTCTCCCTTGTAGAATCTAAGTTAATCCTNCCAGCTCATCTCAAACACGTAAGGATATCCAAACCTAGGATACGGAACCCACTCTCTGTTATACAACGAGGCGCAGCATCCGGCCTCCAATCACTGATCGATAAGGTATACGCTCCCACGCTGAAGGTAGTTGTGTCTCACCGCCTTTCGATGATCGGCTTCTTCGTTTGCCTGGCGCTACTGATGCTAGGTTACTTCGCAGGAGGGCGTCTCGGGTATGTCTCCATCCCGTCAGTCGAGCGCCCCGAAATTTTCGCCACCCTAAAGCTTCCCGAACACGTCTCCAAGGAGGTCACTCGTAGTTACACCGATCGCATCACGACGGCTGCAGAACAAATGCAGGAGGAGTTCGTTGATCCCGAGAAAGGGCCCATTGTGACAAATCACTGGCGTCTCCTTGGCACCGACTACCCGGGCCGCCCCTATAACAAGGCATACTCCGTGGTCTTTCTCGGACTGATGCCCTCTGGTCTACGATCCGAGGCTGGACCTAGCAACGACGCGGTTATGAAACGCTGGCGGGAACTGATTGGAGATCTCCCTGCTAACGCCACTCTCAAGATCAGGACCCAAAAAACCCGAGGAGACGATGGAGAAAAGGAAACCGACCCGCTTGAAATGGAATTACGTGGGCCTAATTCAGAAATGAAACAGGAGATTGCCCGTAAAACCGAGGAGCTCCTTGAGGGGTATGATGGGATTGCTAACGCATGGGTCAATCAGCGAGCCAATCAGACAGAGGTGGAACTCTCGCTCACTCCCCGGGGGACGGAACTTGGCATCACTCAGCAAACACTCGCCTACCAGGTACGGAGGGCCTTTTATGGTGAAGAGGCTCAGCGCGTCCTTCGCGGCCATGAGGAATATCGCGTAATGGTGCGACTTCCCAAGAAGCAGAGAGAAACCTTCAACACCTTGGAGAAAATGAAAATCCGGACCCCTTCAGGAGCCGAGGTTCCCCTCTTCACCGTAGCCAAGATCGACTTTGTCCAAGCTCCCACATATATCGAACGGAATGACAAGGCCGAGGTCATCCGGATCGGAGGCGAACCAACAGACAGGAACGTGGATCTCGTTCGTATTGCAGATTCACTCAAACCCCAGCTCAGGGAACTCCTACGTGGAAGCGAGGATCTTCAGTTCGTCTTCAGGGGAGCAGTCGCAGAAGCGGAGGAGACAAAAAAGCGCCTCATAATTGGCAGCATTGCCCTGATGTTCGCTCTATTCGCCCTCCTGGCTATTCCGTTTCAGTCAGTCCTGCAGCCTATCTACATTCTCGCTGTCGTTCCATTCGGCGTCATCGGAGCGCTCCTTGGCCATATGATCATGGGTGTGACACCCTCGGACCTGTCGCTCTTTGGAATTATCGCCATGGCTGGGGTGGTGGTGAACGACTCTCTCGTTATGGTAGACGACATCAACCAACGGGTTCGTCGGGGTATTCCGCTTCTTGATGCGGTTCAGCAATCCGGTTGTCAGCGCTTCCGTCCGATTTTCCTGACCTCAGTCACTACCTTCGTCGGATTGATGCCCCTCATGTTCGACAATTCCCTGCAGGCCCAGTTTTTGATTCCCATGGCCGTGTCCCTCGCTTACGGAGTCCTTTTCGCCACGGGAATTACACTCTTTCTCATCCCCTGTGTTCTCCTCACTGCCAATGACCTTGGGGTAATGGCTCGAAGTTTTTTCTCCTGGTATGGGCGCCCCTTCCGCGGAACACCCAGGAACCAACATGAATCAACATGAGAGCATGAAGCATCAGAAANGAAAATCCTACNGCCTTCCTTCTCTGTTTCTTTCTGAGACTCCCCGAAATACATCGCTTTTACGTCGAAAAAACAGCCCGCGGCACTTCACGAATTCTGACTTCGAGAGGATAAGGAATTTGATTACTTATCGGTTAGATAATGATCATGAATGGATCCTTCACCGATAGTTAGGGCAATACCCTGACAGAGTGGATCTGGCCTAAACCTAACCTTGGCAGCAATCTCACGGAGGTTAGAAATGTAGCGTCGAAATTCTAGCCATTGCATCACCTCATGAAGAACCTTCGCCTCCGCCTCTCGCTTCTTCTCTTCCTCTTCGCCACCATTGGTCCGGTAGCTGGCGAGAAGAACCGTCCTAACATTGTCCTCATCATGGCCGATGACCTCGGCTACCATGACCTTTCCTCATATGGTCATCCAAAAATCAAAACTCCCGTTCTTGATCAACTGGCGCGGGAGGGAGTCAAGCTCACCAGCTTCTATGCTGGAGCAACGGTATGCACCCCTTCCCGCATGGCTCTCCTTACCGGCGCCTACCCAAGCCGCCTTGGCTGGTCNAAGGGCGTGATTGGACATATCATGAAGAAGGGGCAGGGCCTGAGCCCAGACGCGCTCACCATGCCGGAGATCTTCAAGGCTGCCGGTTACCGGACTGCAATGTTTGGCAAATGGCACCTNGGAGACGAACCGCCACTCCGCCCCCATCGGCAGGGTTTCGAGACTACCTTCTATCTGAACAAGAGCAACAATCAGACCAATGAGCTATGGAGAGATGACGAGGTCATCGAGAATCCTTTCACCAATCGACTCCTGAGTGAACGCTTCACCAATGAGGCAATCAAATTCATAGAATCCAATCGGGACCAACCATTTTTTCTCTATCTTCCTCATACTGCCCCTCACTTTCCGCTCGAGGCACATCCAGACTGGAAGGGAAAATCCCAATTCGGCGTCTTTGGTGATGTCGTTGAGGAACTGGATCATCGGATCGGCCAACTACTGGATGCTCTTAAGAACGCAGAACTGGAAAAGAACACTATTGTCGTGTTCCTTTCCGACAACGGGCCGGAACCCCTTACCCGGGCATCCAGAGCTGATCCCTTCCGAGGAAAGAAATGGTCAGCCCTTGAAGGCGGCACCCGCGTCCCATGCATCATTCGACATCCAGGGCTCATCCCTCCTGACTGGNAAAGTGCGGCTTTGATTTCGGCGATCGATCTTCTTCCCTCCCTTGCTCATGCATGCGGGATCNACCTCCAACAACACAGTCAGGGAAATCCCATCATCGACGGATTGAATGTCTGGCCCACACTCCAAGACGACAAGGAAGCTCCCCATCCACGTCAGGATCTCCTTTACTGGCATGGAGCAGATGGATTTCAGGCCATCAGAAAGGGGTCATGGAAACTCTTCCCCAATCGGCGTCACGCCGGCCTGAAGGGTTCTGGACCCGCCCTTTTTAACTTGGAAAAGGATCTTCAGGAGAAGCTTGATGTTAGCATGGAGCACCCTGTCAAAGTCGCCGCACTGAAAAAACTCGCCGAACTTCGCCTCTCGGAAATCGAAAAGAACAAGGTCGCCCTCGGAGGAACAAAGTGACATAGTCGCACTGGTTCATGTCTCAAAANGTCCTTCTCAATCTTATTGCTATCGGCTCGTTTGCAATCGGAGTCGCAGCGGACCGCTTTCTACTCATGTCGAGCGAAGAAACTGTGACGAAGACCACCGACCCTCCGTCCCGGACTGCCAGAAAGAGCCAGCCGAGCCGCGAGCGAACAGAGACGAACAATTCTGCCTCCTCCGAAAACCGTTCGAAAAACTCTGGAGAGGATTCGACTCCTTCAGATAAGTTTCAGCGGCTTATCGAACAGATTGAGAGAGGCCAGCCCACGAACTTTGCAGCCCTAGGGCGGAGCATTCTTTCCATGCCTCCCGGCCCACAACGGCGTCGCGCCCTTCACAGGCTCGCATCTCGATGGGGTCGCAACGATCCTCAGGCCGCTCTCCGCTGGAGTGAAGATCTGACAGGACGAGATCAGTTCGCCACCATGGAAGACATCCTCCGGCATTGGTCCGATGACGATCCTGCCGCCGCCGCAGACTATGTTACCAAGCTTGCCAGCTCCGAGCATACCATGCACCTTCTCCGTGATCTGAGCCACCGCTGGGCTGAGTCTGATCGCACTGCTGCCCTCGANTGGAGCATGGNNTTGGAGAATCCGGCGCTCCGAATGCGTGCAATCCGCGGGGTAGCCTCCTCATGGGCCGAGAATGACCCCGCTGGNGCGGCGCAGTTCACCACTGACTCTCTTCAGACCGTTAATGAACGGCACCATGTTCTTGAAGCCGTGGCCCGCCGATGGGGTGAGCAGGATCTTCAAGGCGCATTGGAGTGGGCCCGCGGCCTCGAAACGGGAGACCAGCAGCGAGCGACCCAGTCCGTGCTCCGGCTTGTTGCCGAACACAATCCCTCCGAGGCGGCAAACATCTACCAGGAGATCGCGGCCGAGCTACCCCAGAATGGACCANTCAGCCGCGAATATCGACATATGGCCCAGGAAGTTGCCAGAGTCTGGTCCTCTTCAGACCCAGTTGAGGCCGCACAATGGGCTCTCGGCCTGCCGGAGAGAGGATCTATCCGGCGTGAGGCAGTTGGCGACGTCACCGAGCAATGGATGCGCATCGACAGCATGGCAGCCGGAGAATGGATTAACTCCCTTCCAGCGGGTCGCACGAGGGACGGGGCATCGGAACGAGTGGTCCATATGACCACCCACAGCGACCCGGGCACGGCGTTCGAATGGGCTCAAAGCCTGAGTGAAGACCACCGCCGATTCGGCCTCATCCATCATACTCTCACCGAGTGGAGTGTTGTTGACCGGCCCGCTGCCCGCCAGGCTCTTATGACAGCCGATATCCCCGCCGNGGTCAGACAGCGATTCGGAGAGGAACTGGGACTCGCTCCTGCCCCTGCCCCTGCCCCGCCAAGCGGAGGAGAATCAGGAACGAAATAAGTGAAGTCCTTGCAGGATCGCCCTCAGGGCTCAGTCGCTGACTCCGCAATCCAAGTTTGGATGTAGTCCTGATCAGCCTCACTGAGGGAACTCAAAGCAATAGTGAAGAATTTCCCATCTTTGCGGGCAATGGTGACCTTGGCTCCCTCGCTACTAACGATCCGGGCTTCGATTGTTCTACCAGACTTGTTGGTAAAAATTCTCAGTGGCTCCTGTGGCAAATCATCTCCTTCTTCAAGCTGCAGACTGCAACCATCCATAAAATCGAAAACCTCGGCCATCAATTTGGGGTTCCGATAAAACGTCGTTCCATGGTTGCCGCCGGCGATCTCCTTATAAACATGCTTGGGGCTTGTCTCCTTCATCCTCCGGGCGAAAGGACGGACCATTTGAACAGGAACAGTGGTATCCTGATCACCAGTTACAACCATCATGGGTGCGGTGATCTTCTCAAGGATATCGTGACTACCCATGTAGGCAGGTGACATTGGAACAAGCGCTGCCCAGATATCAGAATAAGCTGCTCCGAGATGAATTGTTCCTCCGCCCCCCATGGAGTGCCCTGCGAGGTAGATCCGAGAGGAATTGACATTAAACTCATCACGCACAATCCCAAGAACGTTGAGGACATCTTTTTCACTCAACTCGCCAAGGTTTTCTGGATCGCCGGCACGCCCACCGAGAAGACCACCCTTTCCCTTACCCTGACTGCCATACCAGCCTCTTTCATTGTAACCGAAAGGCGCAACAACGATATAACCCCTTTTCTCTGCCTCTGCAGTGACGCCCTGATAGCGTATCACCTGCTGGGGATTACTCCCAAGACCATGCAGCAGCACCAGCAGGGGCGCCGGTTTCGTTTTCTTATAGTCGGAGGGGACATAGAGCGCGTATTCGATATCCTTACCAGCCTCCTTGAAGGAGTAGCTTCTTTTCTGGATTTCACCCAAATCCCCCTGACCAGGGAGAAACTCCGTGGAAAAGGCAAATACCAGCCCACAGACAAACAAAGCAAGAGTCCCATTCATTTTTAATCAGACCTGCGGCCTCCACCTGTAAACGCTTCCATCATCCGCAACCCCTGNGTTACCTGCCTGATCATACGGCTCTGGGAAGAATTGAAGGCCTCGACCTGTTCTGGAGAAAGCACACTGCTCACCCCAGAGCTCATCGCCTCCTGATTAGACTGCCAGTCTGCCTCAAGACGTTCAGCGATTCCCGGCTCGTCCAGCTGATTCAAGACTCCCCTACCCTGCCATCTTTCGTTCATCCCAGTTTGCTGCCTGGCATCATACATGACTTCGACGAGCTGCGCTTCCTGTTCAGACGTAAGCGGGACTCCTGCCCCCTCCATCGCACGCCTTAAACCCTGAACCTGTTCATACTCCTCAAGCCTGCTCTCATAGTTCTGGTAGCGCTCCCAGTCTGAGTCATCATTGAGGAACTCCTTCATCGCGGCAGATCGCTCACTCTTTTCCGCTTCCCACTCCTCAAGAATCTGCTCCCGATCTCCATCTNCAGCAGTCATCAACTCACCCCAGAGAGCTTCCTCAGCACCTGCCGACGCTCCCGCAATCTCAAGAAAATAATCGCGGTCCTCCTCGCCGAGAGCCAGGTCCTCAACCAGCGGACCAAAGAGTCGTCCCGCCTTTCTTTTATTTTGAGCTTCCTGCATGCGCTTACCAGCATCGCTCTCGGCCCACTGTCGAAACATGTCGCCAAGCACCCTTCTACGCTCGTCACCCCTGTCTTTCTCNCCCCCTTCTTCATCTGGATCACGACTCACAGACGCACGGCCACTCTTTGCGGGACCAGAGGGGCGGGATGACGCCACCGGAGCCGCCATAGCAGGAGAGCTCGGGATACGGGCAGCACTTTTAGCCGGCTTCTCCTGCTCCAAATCGGCGACCTGTTTTTTGAGCTTGGTAAGTTGCCCCATTCCCATGACCACAACAACGGCCAGAAAGAGGGCAAGCCCCGTCGATACAATAAATCCAAGTTTCATGTCATTTACAGACACACCGTTAGCACACCATCCTATCTGAGACCACCCTGTAATCAGGCCCTTCTCAAAGCCTCCTAGACTGAACCCACCAAATCAGTATATGGCCATTTCACCACCTTAACCCTTGGATTCATTACTTTCCCACTCTCCTTCCCCCGGGTAAAACGCTCCCCTGTCAAACCGATGCGGACTTACCTCACAATTTCTCTTCTCACAGTTATGAGCATTCCCTCGGCTGCCGAAGAGAGCCCGAACTCCTTCGGGAGACTACCCCTGGATCTCGCTGAACTACCCCCGCTGGCGGGACTCCCCAACCCCCTGATCTCCAATGCGGGCAGTGAGATCACGCAAAGAGCAGANTGGAAAGTACGGAGAAAACAACTGATCGATTCTCTGCTCTTTTATCAATACGGGCGCATTCCACCCAAGCCCGACCAGATCAATGCCACAGTTGATCGCGTTCGTGAACATGCCAGCAGACTGGGTTCCGAAGAATGGATCACTCTGACCATCGGGAGCAGGGAAAAACTGAAAATGCGTATTGTGGCATATATCCCACGAACCAAAGGGCCCCATCCCGTGATTATCGAGGAAGAGGGCTCACCGGGAGGAAGCAGGAATGCTTCCATGTTCATGAAGAAAAACTATATCTTCATTGAATACGCGAGAGGCGACCTTGCCCCCGACAAGCGAGGGAGCATCGGCCCCGCCCAGCGCGCTTATCCGGATTTCGACTGGGCCATGCTAGCTGTATGGGCTTGGGGAGGAATGCGAGTGGTTGACTACCTTGAATCACGCTCCGACGTCGACCACGACCGTATCGCAATCACGGGACATTCGCGCGGCGGCAAAGCAGCTCTCCTTGCCGGCGCTCTCGATGAAAGGATCGACCTCGTCGCCCCCTGTCAATCCGGTGCCGGAGGAGCAGGTTCATCCCGCATCCTCGGACCGGGAGCCGAATCCATCGCGATGAACGACAAGCCCAACTGGTATCATGAGCGTATCCTCCTTTTCGCAGAGAACGAAGCACATCTGCCCTTCGACCAACATTTTCTCAAGGCCCTCGTCGCGCCCCGGGCACTTCTCTGCATGGAGTCCTCGGATGACCTGTTTGCCAACCCGGTAGGAACTCAAGCCACAAGCCACGCCGCCATGCCGGTATTCCAACTTTTTGACCAGGAACAAGCCAATGCTCTGATGTATCGCCGAGGAGGCCATTCCTATTCCTCCGAGGACTGGAAATCTCTCCTCAACTTCGCGGAATTTATCTTCTATGACCGACCCCCTCCCGGAGAAACCAGTTTCTGGCAGGAGCCTTTCGCTCAGGAGCCCACCAAGCAAGTGTCTGGCGGGGAAAAATTCATTCCTATTGGTCAGCCCGGCAATAAAGCCGATATAGACCGCCCTCGCGTCGGATCTCACGGAGCAGTCAGTTACCCTTTCGAAATGGGAAAGAACCGGGTCAGTAATGCGGACTACTGCGTCTTCCTGAACGCTGTGGCTCAAACCGAAGATCCGCATGGACTGTATAANCCAAAAATGAGCATCGAGCGCAGTAATTTGGAGAGTAGTTCGAGAGCATTCCATTATTCTCCTCATCCAGAGGCAGCACGCCTCCCTGTAACCTATATCTCCTGGTTTGATGCCGCTAGATACTGCAATTGGCTGCACGGNGGCCAAACCGAGAATGGGGCCTACAATCTGGCCAAATCCCTGCCCCTACCGCACCGCATNAAGGGAGCGAAAGCCTTCCTCCCGACCGAGAACGAATGGTATAAGTCCGCTTATTACGATCCCCGGAAGAATAACTACGACTATTTTCGAGATAGTTTTGGAGGTCTTCGATCCAGACTAGCCGGGAGAAGTCGAAGCCAGAGCCCCTATGGGATGAATGGGATGGATGCTCCCATCTGGGACTGGACGGAGACCGCGGTTGGCGCTCTTTTCCGGGGAGTGCGATCGAATACATGGTTTCAAGGAAACAATCGGCAGGCTGCCGGCCGCTTTTACAGCAACGCTGTCCTCGAATTGGGAAATCTGGGCTTTCGGGTAGCCCGACCTCTGACAGAGGCTCGCTAGAAATTCCCCCTGAGCTCTGGATCACCGACGNAAAAGCGTGTCAGCATTTAGCGTGGCAATACCCTTTCTGCCGCTCAACCTGAGCAGCTTCGCGCTGNCNCCTATCACCGGNAACTTGGGCTTCCCGATTCCTGACGACTTCATGTCAGGGNAAATTAACCACGGAAACAACGGCCGGGAACATCACTCCAGCTGCCTCACAATGTGGCTCGACGCGGGGTAGGAGCAGCTGGTGCAACTCCCTAGCCAGAGATGATTCCGATTATAATGTCGTGGAAAATCCAGTGCACCTACACCACTTCAACACCACAACCGTCCGATTACTCGGCATGCATTATCGCCACCTACCCCAAAGATTTCAGGGCCAAAATCATCGCGTGGAAGACGTCCACAGCAGGTTGATCTATGCGCCTTCCGTGTAATTTAGAGACATTTACTCTCTCTCCAGTTCGTAGACCACCTCGGCCAGCCTTTGGGAACTCTCAAGGAGCCCAGGCGCCAGACTCGGCTGTGGCCCAATTTTGCCCCCATCATACCACTTCAGAATCTCCCGGCGGTAATGCGCGGCTTTCGCTGCTAACGCAACAGGAAGCATACGCACTTGAATAACCTGTGAACCCTCATCCTTACTCTCGTGATAGACTTTCTCAGAGAAGGATCGATTCCCCTTGAGCTCTTCACTGAGAGGAAAAAGAAAACCGGACTCCCCGATCGGCCTGAATAACATCACAACCTGACCCTCTGGAATATTACTGGAGCGGCCCTTGGCGGTAAAATGATGAGCCATCTGGGCCTCGGATTTTGGCGAACGAATCCGGGCACTCGGCTCTTCACCTGCCAACCCTTTCAACGGGCATACCAGAACGATCAGCGCCAGAGCAGGACCCATTTTTCTCATGCCCCCACCATCACCACAGTCCCTTCCCGGTGCAAGCACGCAACCCTTGCCGCAGGAATTCCTACTGTCACAATCGTGGCAGTGAACANCTCACCTGCTACCCGCCTTCACCATCTAACGCTCGCTACCCGAGACGTTATCGCCTCGAGGGAATTTTTTTTGAAGACCCTGAGATGGGAACAGATCCCCCGCCCGGGNAACATCGACATTGAGGCTGCATGGCTTGATATAGGGGACGGTCAACAATTACACTTGCTTCACGTGGAGGAATTCGTCCCTTCCCCATTCGAAGCNGAGTTCGGGCGACACTTCGCCTTCGACTACCCTCTCTCAGAATTCCAGCCTCTCAAGGAGCGCCTTCTGGCCCATGGAGCCGAACTCATCAAACCAATCAGGGACACACCCTTCGAACGGTTCTTCTTCAGGGAACCCAACGGCTACATTTTTGAGATTGTGGACGCCGACCGTAAACCGGAAGTCTGAAAAAATCTGTACAGCCCTAACGATCTTATGCGATTTTTTACGTTCCTTCTCCTCGGTCTTCTCCCATACCCGATCATTGCGCGGAACCTTGATTTGTCCCACCCGCTTCCGAACTATTCCTCCTACAAGGACGATGAAATCAGGGCATTTGCTTCGAAGGTGAGGCGCAGCAATCCNCAAATTCACCGGGGGGGCTGGGAATGGGACCGACTACTCTCGCGCTACATCGACAACAACCGAGAAGAAGAAAACGCACTCCCTATTCTGAAGGCCTACTTCATGAGCATTCTCGATCGTTATGATCATGCGTTGAAGGAGGGGACACAGATGACCCTATTCTATAATCACAAGTCATGGGGTAGCGGCGGCAGGATGCGCATNTTTTCAGAACTGGTTCGTCAAGGCGTTCTGAGCATTGAAGAACAGGCCCAGTTCAAGGAGCTGGTCACCGAGAGCCTGCGCTTGGATTTTCCGGATTACTCCGCTCTGGAGCGCGGAGTCAACAATCGCCCCTATGGAATCAATGGAGGACCAGCCCTCGCCGTCAGCATATTCCCCAAACACCCCCACTCCATCCGGCATAAACCCTGGCTCGAGGCACTCTGGCGTGAACTGGTGGAATATGGCGATACCACCGAAACGAATTACTATCCCTATGGCCCCCTCTACCTCCAGGGACTCTACGATATGGCCATGGGAATGGGTAAATTTAAAACCGACCGGGAATTTCTCTACCAGCACATCCGTCGCTATCTGTCCTACGTCCATGGAGGAGGAGTTCGAGGAAATCCCAACTCGGGAGCACGAATCAATGACAAAGAAGGGTCGCGCGATCTTCTCTATGCTGACCCATGGAACTCCCGCTACCTTCTCGACGAAGCCTCGACCTTGGACGCTCATGTCTGGTATCTTTTTGCGAAGGAGTTCAGGGATCCTGAATTCCTATGGGCATCTGAACAGGCGAGTCTTGGCGGGCGCCCTCCTNAGGGAATTTCTGTTCCCAGGGAATATCTGGAGGCTTATCGGCGCCGTTTCGGCTGGTTCATCAAGCAGGGAATTGAACCCAAAGCACCCTCAGGGAGTTCTTCAATCGGCTACTACAGCAAACACAAACATCCAAAACCCGAACGCCTTTTTCTCTGTCCGAGCAGAGAAAGCGGGCAACCTTTCGCCTCCTTCTACATCTACGATCGTAACAATAACTACATGCACTATTGCGACGACTCGGATGGAAAACTTTACGAATACTGCGTCGATGGAGCAAAACTCCTGCATACCAGCGGAAAGTACACCAGCGGCCGTGCTGGCGTTGGAGAGGCCTCTTACGATCTGCTCACGATACTCCCGCCTGATATGGAATTCCCTATCAAAAAAGGACAGGGCATGGGCAGTCCTACCGGGAATTCGTGGAAGATGGCCTCCATGTCGGTCAAACTAGCCCTTCCCAGTCGCGAGGGTCCGGATTCGAAAAACTGGTTCTTCGACGACCATATCGGCAAGTTCCGGCGCCGGGATCAACCCAAGCTCGGATACTCCCATGGAAACATGGATGGTTACTGGAACCTTAACGATGACTTCCGCCTGACCTCCCTGCAGATCGGAGACTTTGCGAGTGGCACANAAATTCAGAATATCAGACTGGCGGGGCCTGAAGGCGAAAAAATTCTCGCTGCACTCGACGAGATACCCAAGAATCTGAAGATCGAACTATGCCAAGGTGCGAGCGCAGTGGAACTGACCGGCGTCATGCGCGATGCTGTCTGTCGCATCGTCAAGGGAGGACGGCGCCCCGGCGCAAGCCTTGAGATCGCCGATATCGGCAGTGATTCCTTTCTCAGGCTCACCCTTGAGAACCTTGACGAGAACTTTAACGGCCAGACGGAATACACCCGGATGTCCTACGATTTCAAGGGACCAGCAGGCGGGACTATCACGCNCAACGTAAGAACCAAACCCCGCTATTTTACCCCTCTCTGGCACCGAGGTGCCATCCTTGTGGAAGAGGATCTTCGAGCCGAGAACCAGGGAGCGGACTCGTTCGGCCGCTTTACCATGAGAAATTACTACGGCGCGCGCAGCAGATGGACCAGAGATAGCGTCCTTACTGCCGAGGGATACCTTGTCGTTCGCGACAGACTACTTCCCTGCTCGGATCTCTCTGGCTACCACGCATCGCCCTGTTGGTTGATTTCGGCAGCAGAGAATGCAGGGAAAGGGTCGAACTGGTTTGAGGCACCTGCTCGTGCTCACTCCTGGTGGCAAACCCAAAGAAAACATCTGATTCTCTACCTCCATAAGGAGGAGGATCTGACAATGGGGCAGGTGAAGCATCGCGTTTCGCAGGACATCGGTGGCAGCGACGTTCAGAACACATTCGCCCGGGCCACCCTCCAATCAGGAAAACCGCAGTTCTGGCTGAGTGTCCTGCGCCCCTTCAATCAGGGATTGGACCCCAGCAAAGTCGCCGGAGGGATTCGGACCACCATGGCACCTGATGGCGCCGCCACCGTGAGAATCGATTCCATGACAATCCAGCTCAGCCCCGACGGCCGATGGAGCGTTTCCCGTTAGATCAGATGGCTGGCTGATTACTTCCGGGAGGCTTCCCGTTCGGCTGTTTCGTCGACCGGAGCGGATGCGCGATCAAGTGTCTTGATGATCACCTTTCGGAAGGAGACCGGGTCCCCATGGTTCTGAACTCCGATCAGACCGGAATTACGCTTCAGACCAGGCACCTTACGGCCGTATTTTTCAGTTAGCTTATCGAGATCCACCTCGATGACCTGCTGAGAATTTACCCAGACCGAACAACTCCGCCCCACACAGAGGATTCTCATGGTCTGCCATTCATTCGCCTGCTTTGTCACTCGGCGAGAAGGAGCAACCGCAGCATAGATTGCTCCCGTAAACTGATCAGGTTTAAGATTCTTCCATTTTTCGCCATAGTCATCGAGCAGCTGAATTTCCATTCCATCGACATACGGAGTTCCCTGACGAGGCGCCCTGATAAACACCCCACTGTTTCCATTCACCGGAAGTTTAAATTCGAGGCTCAGGTCAAAATCAGAAAACTCTTCCGTGGTCGCCAGCCACTGCGCCCCCTTTCCGCCGGTGCACTTCAGAACGCCGTCCTTGACCCTCCAATTATCGGAGGGCCCCTGCATTCCCTGCCATCCGGTAAGGTCCTTTCCATTGAAAAGCGCACGCCCCTCATCCGCCCTGCCTATTCCAGCGCTACACAGAAAGAGGAGACCTGCTCCACCAACGATGAAATTATTCATACCCAAGGCTTATCTTATGCCCCGGATATACCAAGAGAAAGAACACCAACATCCCAAACCAGAGCTTGTTTCGAAGGGAGTAGAACGGGTAAGAACTTCAAAAGAAGTGTTTTTCCTGCTTAAGGGTCGAACGTCCTTTCTCTTAGCTATGATTCCGCGCCTCGCCCTCCTCTTCCTTCTGTACAGCTCAGTCTCTGCGCGGTCGGAGCAACGTCTCCCTATGGCCTCTCCCTGTGAAGTTGGCATGTCTGCGCAAAAGCTCAGGAAGATCGACGAGATCGTCAGAAGGAAATTCATCGACGGCAAACAGTTGGCTGGCGCCACTGTTATCGTTGCCCGCCGTGGCAAAGTCGTTCATTTCGAAACATACGGAATGCGTGACCTCTCCCGGAGAAAACCGATGACACCTGACACTATCGTACGAATGTATTCCATGACCAAGGCTATCGTCAGCGTGGCTGCTATGATCCTGGTTGAGGAAGGCAAACTGGGGCTCGACAAACCCATCTCGGAATACGTTCCCAAGGTCAATGCAATGAGGGTCGGCAACGCTCCCGCAGAGAAAGAGATAACCNTCCGGGACATCCTCCGGCATACCGCGGGCTTCCCAAACAATGCCACCGTTGACCGCCTCTACCGGCAGGCCGGACTGCCCTCTCTCGCCAACAGCACTCTCAGGGAAATGACCGAACGCCTCAACCACATCCCGTTGCGTTCCGAACCGGGAACCGAGTGGCATTACAGCTTCGGAACAGATGCTCTCGCCCACCTCGTAGAGGTAGGATCAGGNCAAAATATCGACACCTTTCTTCAGCAGCGAATTTTCAAACCCCTCGGAATGACAGATACCGCCTTTTACTGTCCCGCAAGAAAATGGGAGAGGTTCTCTCTTATCTATGGCCGGAATCTTGAACCCGTATCCGCATCCCAGCCTGGCACCTCCGGACCCTTTTCCTTCAGATCACCTCCAAGGTTTCTCTCAGGCGGAGGGGGNNTGGTTTCTACTGGAATCGACTATATGCGCTTTTGTCTCATGCTGTCGGGAATGGGCGAGCTCGAGGGCGTCCGACTCCTCGATCCGGGAACGGTTGCGGAAATGACACGCAATCAACTTCCGCCATCCGCATATCCGATTACACGCTCACCAAACGGCCGAGGGTTCGGCCTTGGATTTGCCGTTAGGGTTGAAAAAATCGAATCCGAGCCCTCTTCCATCGGAGAATACGAATGGCTTGGCGGCGCCGGGACCGAATTCTGGATTTCTCCTCGGGACCAACTGGCTGTCGTCACTCTGTCTCAGGCTTCACCCATGCGAGACCTCGGCGCAACCGTGAAGCCTCTCGTCTACCAAGCCCTCGAGCAATAGACTCTCCGAACCCTGATGAACTAGCCCAGGAANTCGGAAATGCGAGCCTTAGGCCGACCAATGATGGCCTTTCGTCCCTTAACAAGGACCGGACGCTGTAGAAGCTGCTTGTGCTTCAGCAGAATCTCGATGACTGCCTCCGGATTACCCACGAAATCATTCGGATCCAGCCCCAGCGTCTTGAACTTAGAATCCTTTCTTACGAGATCCTCAACCGGATCTTCAAGCGCACTCACTAGCCTTTCAAGCGCAGGCCGGTCAGGAGGATTCTTGATGTATAGGACAACCTCATACTCGGCTTTCAGTTCCTCGGCGACCGCCAAGGCATTTTGGGAAGAACCTCAGTGTGGATAGTGGTATATCGTTACTTTCGACACGGACTTTAATTGGTATTTCAAGGCAANGATAGCCAAGCCCCCCTTCCAATCAATCGCTTTCGGGCAGTTTCCGATCACCCCACTTAGCGATATCTACGCGAAACAATCAGGCTCCACTCACCGCCGAGTGCACTCTACTTGATCCAGATAAAGGACCTGCGGTCCGACACCGAATTTAAATTCCAGCCGGACATCCATTTCCGTCTTCCCATCATGCCTGTAGATCCTCACATACTTTCGTTTGTCCTTACCGATATGCAGCCATCCTCCATCGCTCTTATAGCTGTTATAGAGCTCTTTCTCATCCTTGACGCTCTCTAGGACGATCGCCATGCGCCCTTCACCGTCATGGCTCGCGCCAACGAAGCTGACTTCGTAAGTTGCGCCTTGAAGGAGATGGAGAAGGGTTCGCCCCGGAGCGCCCTTGTAACCACGCTGACCACTATAGCTCTGCTGATAGAGTTCACCCCTCTTACCCTCCGGAATGGTCAACTTGAGCATACTACTACCACTGAATGCCTCTTCCCCATAGAGATACTCNCTGACTAAATCCGGACTGGTTACGCGCCACGCCAAGTCAGGCTTGAAAAATTCTCCGTTAATGACCTGCGATACTTTTGGAAGTTTTCCGGGTCGCACTCCGGTAATCCGCTGCACGACCTCCTGATTCCAGCCCGTTTCGGAGTTGAACAGAGCATAGGCCCTCTGATTGTTCTGGATGCCAGTATACCACATATGCCCGATACGGTGGGCGGTGAATAATTCAAGGTGGTGGTCCAACCACCTCCGCAGATCCCGCGCACTACGCTCCGGGAACAGCCAGCAGCCCCACTCCGTAGTNATGATGGGGATATCAACCCCGATCCGCTCCTTCCACCTCACCGCTTTGGCGACCTCTTCTGTGACCGGAGTTTTCCACTTTGCATCATCTTCTCCCAAGGGTGCGGTCCACATGGCAAAATTGAGACCATCCTTATGCTTCGGACTGTAGAAATGAATTGCGACTCCAGCATTGGGATCCTCGTAGAAGCCTTTGCCTCCATCAAAACGGTAGGTAAGGAACTGTTCGGTGACGAAAGGATCCAGATACTCGGAATCATTAAATCCCGGCGGCCCAATCAGCACGGGTCTATCCAAATCCACATCCCGAATGGCCTGCAAGGCCGCATTATAGAACGACATCACCGTTGCTCCCTCCTCCTGCTTCTTGAAACCAATTCCCGCGGGCTCGTTGAGTATTTCAAATACGAGGTCCCCGGAAAACCTGCTCCAGGCCCGAGCGAGCTCTCCCCAGCGATCTGCAATTTCCCTCCGTCCTTCCTCTGCATTCTGGGACCACTCGTCTGCGCCCCAGAGACAGACAACGACAGCCAACCCCCTGGACATGGCATCCTCGATCTGCCGCTCGGTGCTCTCATAGGGCGCACGAACCGGCAGGAATACACGCACCGATTCGAATCCAGCGTCGGCCACCGCCTCGAAATGCGCCGCCTGATGCTGAACTTTAGGCCATACTCCTCGATCTGGCACTGCCGTATCAACATTCACTCCTCTGGAAAGCTTCTTAAACACCGGCGCATTGGTCCGCGCTCGCAGCTCACCATCTCCTCCTGCACTGAGTAGGCTGAGGGAGCATAATAGAGCCGCAAGGACCTGAAAAAAAAACTTCATGTGCAACGGCAAAAAATAGGAGATTTGAGTCGCAGGTTCCAGACCAGAATACTCGACCTACAACTACCTGATTCAAAGGAACCAATGAATCCCTTGTCGGTTCGGTAACTGAAGAAGACTTGCACATCCTCTCGAAGTGAGTGAGCAATCCGCGTTTCCCGCTCGCTTTATCAAAATCGCAGGAGAGATCGACATTAGCTCACGGACATTCGATACTCCCTGAAACCCATCATGAACCGACCGACTCTTCTCGCGCTTTGCCTCATTGCTTTTATCGGCGACCTTACTGCCGCTGCTAAAATTGGGTCGATAAAATTCTCCTCGGAGCAGTCCGGCAACGAGGCCGCCCATGCCTTTGACTCATCAACCTCCACCCGTTGGTCCGCTCAGGGAAGAGGTGCGTGGATTCAGTGCGAGTTCGATACTGAAGTCGAAGTCAAGGAAGTTGGAATTGGATTCCAGGCAGCAGAAAGAAACTACGCGTTCGAACTGAATACCTCATTGGATGGGAAGAAATGGGAAAAAGCAGAGCGCCTTCAGAGCAAGTCTCGCAGCGGAGTNGTCANCTACAAGATTGCCCCTCGAAAAGCACGCCTCCTCCGAGTTACGGTTTTTGGTAGTAATGAAAATGACTGGGCTAACGTTCACACGATCCATGTCCCAGGAATCACCGCTGGGCCACCCTCGGCGGAGGATTCCGGCACCGAGCCTGAGTTTGTGGTCACGGAATGGGCTACTGACCCCTCGATTTCCAATACCGTAGCGATCTCTCTTGACGATGAGGGCAGAGCCTACGTCACCGCTGCAAGACGCCGCAAACAAAGCAGCTTAGACATTCGCAACCACCAGGATCTGGTAAAGAAGGACCTTAGCCTGTCTACCGTCGAGGAACGACGAGCGTGGTATCGTGAATATCTTACTGGGAAGANCTGGATTCCTGATCGAAATGGCGATGGCANGAGGGACTGGCAGGACTTGACCGTTCAGAAAGACAGCGTGATACGGGTTACGGATAANGACGGAGATGGAAAAGGGGAAACCATCCGCACCCTTGATGAATATCATACCGAAGTAACGGGAATTGCGGCCGGTGTTCTGGCGGTTGGCACGGACGTTTTTGTCGCGGCTGAGCCCGATTTTCTTCGTTACCAAGACGCTGACGGGGATGGATTTCCTGAGCTGCGCGAGGTTGTCGCTACAGGATTTCAAGTCCACATGGGACAGGGTGGGCACAATCTGAGCGGNGTAACTCTGGGTCCGGACGGAAGGGTCTACTGGTCTCTAGGAGACAAGGGGCACTACGTTGAGACCAGAGAGGGCAAAGTCTACCACCAACCCAACAGTGGAGGCATCTTTCGCTGCGAACTGGATGGCTCCCGGGTGGAGCGCTACTCCTCTGGAGAACGGAACGCTCAAGAACTTGCCTTCGACCTGCATGGCAACCTTTTCAGTATGGATAACGACGGGGATTATCCGGGCGAAAAAGAACGTGCCCTTTATATCANGGAAGGAAGCGAGCACGGATGGCGGCTGAACTGGCAATGGTTGCGCAAACAGGACTTCACCCGGATCAGCGGAATCCCAGCATATAACCCATGGATGGACGAGAAACTCTTCCTGCCCGACCGTTCTGACCACGCCGCCTACCTCACTCCCACGATTGGAAATTTCGGACCGGGTCCCTGTGGCTTTGCTGCAAATCCGGGCACCGCACTCTCTCCGGATCTAAGTGACTGCTTTTTCATGACGAATCAGCAAGGGCAGGTTCGCGTGTTCCGGTTCATCGAAAAAGGAGCAGCCTTTGAATTCAAGGAGCAGGCAGCGATCAAGGGTGGCCGCAGCAATACAGGCCTTGCGGTAGGTCCGGACGGAGCTCTCTACTCGGCCTGTTACGGCGGAGGCAAAGGATCCATCTTTCGTTTTGATGTAGCCAAAGAGCACCAGCACCCGGCGAGGAAAGAGACTCAGGAAATCCTGCCNCGCTCTCCCGATAAAGTAACNGCCGATACCCTCCGAGCATGGCTCGCTCACCCAGATCAACGAGTCCGGATGAAAGGACAGTTTGAGCTGGCTCGCCGGGAGATGAGCAGTGTTTTCAAGGAGGTTCTCGACGAGAGAGGCTCCAGCCGCCTCGCACGCCTCCACGCAATCTGGGGCATCGGCCAGATATCTCGGCGTTCTCCCGCAACCATTGCCCTCCTTAACCATGCATGGAGCAGTTCGGATCCCGAAGTAATCGCTCAATGCGCAAAGGTCGCAGGCGACGTCCCGGGACATGCCGAAGAGGTCGAGAACTTACGGGANCACCTGCTTGAGGCCCTGACCCACAAATCCCCACGGGTGCAATTCTTTGCTGCAATCTCTCTTGGCAAGCACAAGGTCAGGGAGGCCGCACCGGCCCTGATTGAACTCGCTTCGAACGAGGGGTCCCGCGATCCCTACCTCCGGCACGCGGCCATGATGGGACTGAAGGGAGCTCTCACCCCGGACCAACTCGCCGCACTACATAATCATGAACACCGCACAGTACGACTCGCAGCCATCGTAGCCCTCCGTAACCTCGAGTCCCCCTCGGTGGCATCCTTTTTAGAAGACAGAGACGAGCTAGTCCTTCTCGAAGCTGCTCGGGCCATTCACGACGACCTGTCAATTCCTGAGGCTCTTCCCGCACTNTCCCAACTCCTCGACCGGCCGGGATTGACGAATGAGGCCCTGATCCGTCGGGTTATTAATGCAGCNTTCAGGGTCGGATCCTACCCTGCCCTTCTCAGAATCGAAGCCTACCTGAAGCGCAATGAAGGCTCTGCCAAAATGAAAAGGACCGCACTGGCGTCCCTTCTCTGGTGGTCTGAGCCACCCGTGCTCGATGCCGTCGAAGGGCGCTACCGGAAACACCCCACCCGGGACTCAAAGCCCGTGAATGAAGCTGTCGCGAGGCTCAAGCCGATNATNATGGCCGACAACGAACTTCGCGAAGTNCTGCTNAACGGAGTTTCGGTCCGAGGTGAAGCTAGTTGGCTTGAGGGCACCAGCGAGCACTTCAACAAACTGGCGCCAGCTCTACAGATGAAAGTTCTCGAGGGCCTCGCAAAGATTAACTCTCCAGACCTCGGAAAATTCGTAGAAGCCGCCCTTTCATCCGACAATCTCAAGGTTCAGGAAAAAGCACGGGACTATGCTTCGAAGGCAGGCGTCCCCATGCTGGATCTCCTNCTCGGCATCNTCGAGAAGGAGGGATCCAATGGCAAGGGCAAGGCCGTCAAGCAGCTGGCTGAACAGAAAGACCCACGCGCCAAAACNAAATTCGCAGCCCTCGTGGAGCAATTCCGACAGGGCAAAGCCGCACCTGAATGGAAGCTTGAATTGTGGCAAGCCGCTCGTGCGAAGGGGATTCAACTCCCTGAAACTCCAGACCTTCTTGAATACGGGGGCGATGCTCAGCGGGGCCGGGAAATCGTATTCAATCACGCAGCCTCCCAGTGCATTCGATGTCACAAACTCGGCAAGGAAGGAGGGAAACCATCTACGNAAATTACTATTGGCCCGGAGTTAACAGGCATCGGGAAACTCCGCGACCGCAGACACCTTGTCGCCTCTCTTCTGACCCCCAGCAGTGAAATTTCCGACGGCTTCGGGACCGTCGTCCTGAAAACAACCGAAGGAGAGGAGATCTCTGGCATTCTCACCAAGAAAACGGACCTGTTCTGGACCATTACTCTAGCGACCGGAAAAAAACGCAATCTTCGTCCGGATGAAATCTCNAGCCATGTGCTAGCCTCTACGATGCCACCCATGGGGTCGATCCTCAAATCCGAGGAGATCAGGGACGTCGTAGAATTCCTTACGAGCCAGAAATAAACCGTGGTCCGTCCTAGCCCTCAAGCCCCCAAACCACCTGCCTGAGGACCGCGTTCGAGGATCCTGCCATCTTCTCATACCACACCGTCACCAGCTTCCCATCGTCTCGTTCCACCGTGGAAGGATAGCCAAGATCATGCCCCTGTCCATCAGATGAAATCGTGATCGGTGGTGACCAGCGCTTCCCTTCATTTTCGCTGATCCTGACCTGATTCCCAAACGGCTTGCGGCGGTATCCGTAGCTCATGAGAAGCCGTCCATCGCGGAGACGCAGCAGATGAGAAGGCAATCCCCATACCCCGATAGAATAAGGCTCAGACCAGCTTTTCCCCCCATTCAGGGACTCGCATTGCAAAGTCTCGCCAGTATTAACAGAATTGTGATTACGAATTTGAACGATCAACCGGTCCCCTGCCTCTACCGCATGAAGTTCGTGATATTCCCGGTGATTATCTTCNTTCCGAGATGGAATATCTGCGAGCCATTGCCAGCTGAGACCATCGTCACGAGACTCACAGACACCAATTTTCTCGTTCTTGGTCCATAAAGCCTTTCCCGCATAGAGGAGGCGCCCATCTCTTAACTGCACCGGACCATGCGGNCTGTTAACAGGCACTCTATAACGAGCTGAGAACGTTAACCCTCCATCANCCGAACGAATCATCCAGTTGCCGAGTGCAGACCTACGTTCCTCCGAGCCAACTCGCTGGTGAGCACGCAGCCAGCTTTGCCCCTTGCCATTCATGTATGGTTCATAGGCCAGGGAGGTAAAGTTCGTTATCAGAATACTTCCCTGCGCAGTTTCCAAGACTCCGGCATCACGATCATCGATGGGTCCATCCATTACCACTCTCGGAAAACTCCAACTCTCTCCTCCATCAGAAGAGCGCATGAACTCCGTGCGGCCAAATGGACAGACATGCGCCTCCCTGCCCCCCGAACATACCAGCAGGAGATCTCCTTTCTTNCCCCGAGCGAGAGTTGGCCATCCGTGATAAAGATNCGGNNNNTGACTNATNACNNTNGTCNCNGANANCTTNGCCNCNGGCGCTGCNCNNCNGGATGANCCNGCAAGAAAAGNCCCGGCGACACAGGANGAAGAACCCAGAAATGAACGACGCTTCATACGCTCTTAAGGTAAGCTTTATCCTTCAGTTTCCGCCATTCATTTCTGAAGGGCGACCACGATTGCCCCACTGACAGCAAGCGCCACTCCAAGAACCTTACGAATCGTTATTCGTTCTTTAAGAAAGACCACTGCCAGGAGAATGATAAAGACTGTGGAGAGCTGATTATAAATCGCCGCTCGCCCCACGGAGGTATACTTGAATCCTGCAGTCCAGAGCATGGTACCCATGAAAGGTCCCAGAAAACTCATGGGCAACATGATCTTCCAGATGTCTCGACGGACAAAGCCGAGGAACGCTTTCGCAGGAGAAAGATAAAATGAGGCAAAAGCAGCGAGCACGATTGTTGCAACAAGAAAACGAAACGCAGAGATCCAAACTACCGAATTCTCACTAATTACATCCCTCACCATCAGTATACCAAAGGCCATGATCAGATGCGAACTCACCGCCATTATGACACCCACCGCGAGATCTCGATGACTTTTCACGTCCTCAGTCTTCCTCATTCCAACCGCCACACCTGCCAACACCAGTGCTCCTCCTAGTAATTCTCCGGCTCCAAGCATCTCCCCGAAAAGCAGATAACCCACCGCCACCATGGACGGTGAATACATGACTCCAGCGAGAGCCTGAAGACTGGCCCCAAGACGGTTTAATGCCGCCGCATAGAGCGTATCTGCTATCGTGATTCCCAGAATTGCGCTTACTGTGAGCCGCAGATAATCCCAGCCACACAGAGACGGAGCGAAGGATTCCCCTGCAAGCGGAATCGCCACAACAAAGAAAACCGAGGCGGCTCCTCCCTTGAAAATCGTTAGCGCCACCGGCGGTATTTGAAAACCTGAAACCCGCATCAGGATTACACAGCAGGACCAGACCAAGGCTGCCAGCACTGCAAAAACCTCACCCTCATTCATATCATGACGTCGCGATGGGACAAACTGGCTCCTATGGGAGACACTTACAAGCTCTGTGCCAGATGACCCCTAAATCGCCCCGTGAACGGACTACTGATTGCACTCTTACAGGACAATCTCCAGAGTCCGGATAATGAAGCGCCTGTTGATCTATCTCACTCTTGCCCTTCTTGTTTTTGGGCCCGTCCAGGGAAAGCGCCTTCCGCTATCCGGACAAACCTTCGAGGTCGCCGGACGAACTGCGTTCCTGATCCTTCCCAGGAAGCCCCTGCCCGCTGGTAAACAACGGCCGTGGGTCTGGTATGCTCCGACACTGCCCGGACTGCCTGCGCAAGAGGAAAAATGGATGTTTGCCCGCTTTATTGAGAATGGACTCGCGATCGCAGGAATTGACGTAGGAGAATCTTACGGAAGTCCGGAAGGGCGCCGTCTCTACACCGCTCTCTACCAAACGCTGACCAGAGAGCATGGTCTTTCCTCTCGGGCTTGCCTTCTGGGGCGCAGCCGAGGAGGACTGATGCTCTACAACTGGGCCACGGAGAACTCCGCAAAAGTATCCTGTATCGCAGGAATATATCCCGTATGTAACCTTGCAAGCTGGCCAGGACTGGCGAGATGCTGCAAGGCCTATGGTCTGACCCGAGAGGGACTTGCAGAATCGCTCAAGGATCACAACCCGATTGAGCGGCTTCCGCCTCTCGCGAAATCCCACATTCCGATTTTCCATCTCCATGGGGACATGGATACAGTTGTACCTCTTGAGGCTAATTCTGGCATTCTAGCAAAGCGGTATAACAAGCTCGGAGGACGCATGACCCTCAAGGTCATCGAGAACCAAGGGCATAACATGTGGTCCGGATGGTTCCGAGACGAGGACCTCGTCGCATTTATTCTGGAGCATGCGACCAGACCAAAAAACTAACGGATTACCTGAACCTACCACTTTTTGCAGCGATGAGGCGCATGTTCACGCTGGCCACTCTACTCTTACTCCTTTCGTTCAGCACTAGTAGAGTGATGTCGAAAGATCAGGAGGAGGACACCGTTGAATCCCTCGGAGGAACAGTCGTGACCAACCCCCTGACAGGAACGGCATCCGAAATCAGAATGAACCATTCCAGGACAATCCGAGACAGGGACCTCGCCATTCTGAACAGATATGAGTTACTTACAGACTTGTCTCTGGAGGGAACGTCAATTGATGGCACAGGGTTTTCCGCTCTCACCAAGCTAAAAAAAATTGAGTGGCTCAACCTCTGGGATACCAAAATCACTGATGAGGGCCTTCGAGAGGTTGCACGCTTGAAATCACTGACACACCTCCCGATCGGACGGACCAAGGTAACCGATACGGGGATTAAGCATCTGAGTGGCATGCCAAAACTGCTCTACCTTGGACTACGCGACACCATGATATCGGACCACGGGATCAGAACCCTCTCCTCTCTCCCGAAGCTCATCGAGCTGAACCTTCGAAACACCAGAATTACGGATGCTTCAGTCAAACACCTTTCCCAGATACGGTCTCTGCGCAAAGTCTGGCTTGGGCAGACGAGGATCACACCCAAAGGAATCGAGCAGCTTCGCAGAGCGTCTCCAAACTGTGAAATTAACCTCGAAGAAAATTGACGTCCTTTCCAGCCATCAGAGATTACGCCAGCAAGAAAAGGCTCGGAAAGACTCCTCACGACGGAATCGCTCAACTTTGTACCAGAGCAGTAAACGCCTCGGATGCCTCGATTTCAGGCTATCGCTTTTTCTGCGGCACGGAGGTGACAACCCCTAATTCTCTCAATCCCTGAGCTGTCCAGCGGTGCTGCTCACGGAACTCATCGGAATCCGACTCGCTTTCCATCAGATCCTCCCAGAGCGAGACGGATTCCTGAAGATAATTCACTGCCTCCTCCTCCTTACGAGCGTCCTGCGCCGCTCTTCCAAGATCACCAGTAAGATAGGCAAGAGATCTTTTGATTTCTCGCTGTGAAGGAAAGCTCACTTTCTGGGCAATTAGATCGATGAAGGTCTGCCGCGCCTTCACCCCTAGAGGCAGAGCCTCTACGTGCTTTCCATCCGCCGACAGAAGGCCACATTGTTGCCACGCTAGGATCCCAAGTCGAAACCGTATCGAGGGGTTCCGGGAATCCCTCACAAGAGCGTCCTCGGCATGCTTCTGACCTTCCCGGACGAGCCGCAGAGCCTCACGCGGATGCCCGGTTCCAGCCCGGCACGCCGCGAGCACACTCTTCAAAGAAGCAAGCTGATTCAGCGCATCTCCCCGCTCCTCAGGATTAGATACCGCTGCTTCAAGCAACTCAAGCGATCGGGCCGCGAGATCTCCAGCCCTGTCCAGCTCACCCTCTTCGAGAGCAGACTGTGCAATCGCCGACAGAGCAGAAGACAGCTCCACCTGAATGTCCGCACGATCGGGTTGTGTTTCCAGCAATTCCATCAACTCTACTGCCGCCTGCTCTCGCAGCAGGATGGCCGCGTCCACTTCCCCAGCCCCCGTTGCCGCCTGAGCCGCTGAGCTATACCCACGAGCACGCCAGATACGGAGCTCGGAAAGCGAAGGCTTCTCTTCACAGAGCTTGCTCATCTTCGCAAAAGCATTGCGATAGGTCTCCAGCGCAGTGGCATTATCGCCATTACGAAACTGCATACGAGCCTCGGCAATGCTGAGGGCTGATTGCAGCCGTCGAGTCTGACGCTCATTTTTCGGAAGCGAAGCCAAAGCGTTAGCCGTTTCCGCCAGCTCTACGGGCGTTACCACCGTATCAGGATCCTCTGAGCCGAGAAGGCACACCATCACACGTGTTCGTGCAAGGCGCCTCTGCACGTCGACATCCGTCACTGCGGCCTCACCCAGGACCTCCTGCATCTTTTCCCTCGCAAGCTTCGGTTTGTCGCCTGCAAGCGCTACCTCCGCGAGGGCAAGCTTGATCCTCCACGAATTTTTCCGGAGCTCTTCTGGCAGTTCCCCTACCACCTCAAGCTGACGTTCCAACTTTTCTTCAAGCAAAGATAATCTCCCCTCACGACCTTCAAGGGTTGGCAAGTGCTCCGACCCCCGCTCAAGAGACCAAGATAGAAGCTGATCGCTCATTTTATGAGCCTCCATGAGGTCATTGGCCATCTCACGCACGGCAGCCGCCTGCTCCTCATTGGCCAGCTCCAACTCATCGCGATTTGCTAGCATATCGAGGAACTTCTGACGCTGCTCCTCCAACTCTTTTGAATCCACCTTAGAGGCCGATCCAACCTCCTTGATAACCTCCACCACCTTCGGGTCGAGCCTTTCCTGCCTCGAAATTTTATGAATCAGGGCCGCACCGAGTGTCACGCAGGCAGCAATCCCAACTCCGGTAGCTGCTTGCCAGCTCTTCTGTCTGCGCTCGACGACCTTGACTCGTTTCTCGCCTTCCTCCGCCGAGAGCCTCTGCTGACGGGCATTGGCAATGCCCTCAAGGTCTCTGAGGACCTCCCGCATATCGCCGTAGCGCCTCCATGCATCCAAGTGAAGGCACCGCTCGATAACAACTCGCCCCTCCTCCTCCTCTCTGGTTGGCGCCACTCCCTTCCACTTCGCGATCCGAGCCCTCTCAAGCCTCTGTGCCATACGTTCACAGTCAGCCTCTACTCCTCGTCTTCGCTGCTCACCCGCAAGCGGAGAGACGTGTTCGAAGCTATCGTTGCAGCGGGGAAAAATACCGGTAAGCAAGCGGTAGGCAAGCGAACCAAACGCATATACGTCCCACCCGTAGCCGGCTCCCTCCAAGTATCCATCCGGATTCAGGAGCTGCTCTGGCGGAGCATAGAGCAGCGCATCAGTATAAGCGAGCTCCTCAAGACCCGGCATCAAACCCTGTGCGTAATCCGAAAGCAGGACGCCATTGTCAGAATCGAGAAAAATATTACCCGGCTTGAGATTCCCGTGAGCTACACGTCGCCTGTGAAAATCCGCCAGAACTTGCGCCAGTCGACGAATAAGCATCCATGAACCCCGGTTCCCCAAGTAGTCGTCGAGCTGAAGCTGCAAGGTGCGTGGAATGTATCTCTCTGCCACACCCTGAGGCATCCGATCCGCCATCAAGCCTCCGATGAGTAAATATGGTTCTCTCTCCAGAGAATGCGCAATCAACGGCACCGTGGCTTTGGGCGGACTAGCGCTGTAGAGCCGGTTTACTCGATTAGCCAGCAATTCGGTGTTGACCGACTTCGGATTAAGGAGCTTCACCGCCACCTCGTTCCCCGAGTCATGGCGTGCGGTATATACCGTTCCACAGGCTCCCTTTCCAATCAGGGTCTCAATTCGGTATCCGGGGATTTCGGGAAGGCTCATTCGGAGTCCTGTTATGGCAGTAGAGCAGCCTCACAAGAGGGCATGGATGAAAGAAAAGGCCTTAAACGCCGTAAAATAAGCCAAATTGGCTGGTATAGTGGTTGATTTCCGTATTAATGTTTCACTAAGTTTAACATCTTCAGCACCCGACAACCATGAAAAAAATACAGTGTGCCGGAAACCCATTGGCTCAAGATTACTCCCGTCGTGAATTTCTCTACGTAGGGATGCTGGGAAGTCTGGGCCTGACCTTGCCCCAACTGCTTAAAATGGAGGCCCAAGGGGCCCAGAAATTTTACGAGACCAGAGAGGGCGTGGCAAAGTCTGTCATCAACATCTTCCTACCGGGAGGAGCTGCCCATCAGGAAACCTTTGATCCCAAATTTCTTGCGCCGACCGAATACCGGGGCCCGCTGGGAACCGTGAATACAGCCATCAAGGGCGAGAAGTTCAGCCAACATCTCGAACATCTCGCCAAGGCCGCTGACAAGATTACCGTGATTCGCTCAATGGCACACGGCGAGGCCGCGCATGAGCGAGGCACTCACAACATGTTTACGGGCTACCGCCCCTCTCCGGCTCTTGAATATCCCTCAATTGGCTCGGTTGTCTCACACGAGCTGGGACCTCGGAATAATCTTCCTCCCTATGTCTGCATCCCAAGCGTTCAAAACACCTTCGCGAATTCAGGATACCTGTCCTCGGCATATGGACCCTTCGCACTTGGTAACGACCCTGCCCGGAAGGGCTTCAAGGTAAGAGATCTCGCATTACCTTCCGGCGTTGACGATCAACGGTTTTCGCGTCGACGGTCCCTGTTGGAAACAGTCGATTATCACTTCAAGTCTCTCGAGGAGTCAGACGCTCTCGCCTCCATGGATGCCTTCTACCAGCATGCCTACGCCATGATTTCCTCTCAGAAGGCGCGAGAAGCCTTTAACCTGGAGGCGGAGGATCAGAAAGTGAAGGAGCGCTACGGCGTCAATGCTCCTGGTCAGAGAATGCTCCTCGCCCGCAGACTTGTCGAAGCAGGGGTACGATTTGTCTCGATGACCGCAGGAGGATGGGACCATCACGACAATATTAAGGGAGGCATCGAGAATAACCTGCCTCCAGTGGACAAGGCGATCGCGACCCTTATCAACGATCTTGATGAAAGAGGCCTTCTGGACTCCACGATGGTTCTCCTGACTTCAGAGTTTGGAAGAACACCGAAAATCAACAGTAACGCCGGAAGAGATCACTGGCCCCGGGTGTTTTCTGTCATGGTTGCGGGCGGAGGTGCAAAGCGTGGAGTCATCCATGGCTCATCGGATGCTCTGGGCGGTGAACCGGAAGAAGATATGGTGACCGTCGAGGACCTCGCACAAACTGTCTATAATCAACTTGGGATTACCGGCGACAAGGAACTGATGGCGCCCGGAGAACGACCTGTTGAGATCGTCGATGGCGGCCGGGTTCTCGATGAAATCCTCGACAAAAAAGCATAAGCCCAAAGTCATGAATACTGTTAATCCAAGAGCCCTTTTCTGGCTTCTGGTCTGCCTGCAGTTCGCGCTTCCCGCTCTGGCCTTCACTCCTGTACTCAGTAGCGTTCAACCGCGCGGAGGACAACGAGGCACCGAGATGACGATTCGCCTTAACGGGGATCGCCTCCGTGACCCCGAGGAAATTCTGTTCTACCAACCTGGAATTTCGGTCCTCAAGATTGAGAAGGTTGGAGATCAGAATAAAGCCGTTCAAGCTACCATCTCGATTGCCTCCGATGCCCCTCTCGGGGAACACCTCATGCGTCTACGATGTAAAGGAGGTCTGAGCTACCAGAGAAGCTTCTGGGTGGGTGAATATCCCACAGTTATGGAGGCACGCAACAAGGAGCGCACCGCGGACCTCAACAGCAGTTTTGACAGTCCCCAGAAGAGTAAGATTAATCAGACAGGTCAAGGGGTAGCCGATAAGGAGGACGCAGACTACTACGTGCTTCAGTGCCAGAAAGGGCAACGACTTTCCGTAGAAGTGGAGGGGATGCGCCTTGGCCGGACACTTTTTGACCCTTACGTCGCCATTCTGAACAGCGATCGCTTCGAACTAGCTTCGAGCGACGACACCGCGCTTCTTTTCCGTGATTGCGCTGCGTCTATCATAATTCCTGAGGACGGCCCCTATACCGTTCTAGTGCGTGAATCGTCCTACCAGGGGACCAGTGCCTGCCAATATCGACTTCACGTAGGCGAATTTCCTCGCCCTACCGCAATCTTCCCTCCGGGTGCTCAGCCAGGGAAAGAACACGAGTTTACTTTTATCGGAGATCCCACTGGTAACCTTGTCAGCAAAATTGAGATCCCGGATACCACGGCGAACTATCGAGCCTTCATCCAAAACGGTGGATGGCATTCCCCTTCTGGACTGCCTGTGAGGATCAGCTCTCTGCCTTACCACAACGAGGTGGAACCAAACGAGGGCACCACGCAGGCCTCCCCGACGGAGGCCCCGTCCATTCCTGTGGCTTTTCATGGAATTCTTTCCAAGCAGCAGGATAAGGACTGGTTTCGCTTTACCGGAAAAAAAGGACAGCAACTGAGGGCCCGGGTCTTTGCCCGCCAACTTCGCTCTCCTCTGGATCCTTACATCATTGTCCGCAAGGAAGGCGAGTCCAAGCAGATTGGGAATAACGACGATGCCGGAAGCGGAGACCCGGATAGCCGGCTGGACTTCGAGATTCCGGACGATGGCATCTACAACCTGAACATCAGGGACCAGCTCTACAACAGCGGACCGGACTACACCTACCGAATCGAAATCACCGAAAGAAGCCCTGCCATTTCAGCAACGCTTCCTTATGGGAGCCGCAACAACAGCCAGAAATGGAAGATGATTTGTGTTCCTCGCGGAAACCGCGTTGGCCGCGTGGTCAACCTCAGCCGCACTAACATTGGTTGCGACCTGTCTCTGGAAGCGAGCAGCCTCCCTTCCGGCGTTACTATCGATCGGGACATCGCACCCCGCAGCATCAACACCATGCCTGTCCTCTTTGAAGCGACCGCTTCTGCCGAAATCGCGGGCGGGCTCCACAAACTCCGGGTCAAGGATCCCAAAAGTGGACTGACCGGCCCTTTTAACGAAAGCATTCACCATATTGAGGTCAATAACGCCGGGACCTTTCACAGTTCTCATGATGAGAGGATCGCGATCGCGGTCATCGAAGAAGCCCCGTTTGAGTTAAGCCTCTCGATCCCCCCGGTTCCTCTCGTGAAAAACGGGATCATGGCCCTGAAGATTCAGGCCAAACGTCAACCTGGCTTTGAAGAGGAAATCAAGGTCACTCTCCCTTGGCGTCCACCGGGCGTCAGTGCTCCTTCTAGCGTGACCATCCCAAAGGGTAAGAATGAAGTCACCATGGGGATCAACGCCAATGGAAGTGCAACTATTGCCAAATGGCGGGTTTTTGTCACCGGAGAGGCCTCCTGCAGCAAAGGGCCGTTGATCGTTTCGTCCAAACTGCAACCTATTGAAATCGCTGATCCATACGTGGGAGGGAAGATTGAGCTCGCAGCCACCGAGCTCGGGCAAAACACCAGCCTCATCTGCACCATATCAGTGGAGAAGGACTTCGAAGGTGATGCACAAATCAATTTGAACGGACTTCCTCATGGAGTCACCACTAAGCCGCTAACGATAACAAAGGACACCACAGAAGTTACCTTTCCTCTCACAGTGAGCCAGGAAGCTAAGAAAGGTAAGACCTCGAACATTTTCTGTAGCGTGGTCATCACTCAGGATGGACATCCTATCAGCGCCACCGCCATGGGCGGAGGAGTCCTTCGAATTGACCCACCACCTCCGGCACCAAAGAACCCAGTTGCCGCCAAGAAAGAGCCCGAAAAATCCTCTCCAGCAAAACCTGCCGAGAAGCGACTTTCACGTCTGGAGCAGCTCCGCCAGCGGAGCAAGAATTCAAATTGAGAGGTCCAACATGAAGCTCGGTTTACGACATATCGCACAATCTCTATGCGTTTTGCTGCTCACCTTCATGGCAAGCGCGGAGACAGTGGTTCGCGACCCATTAAAGGACACGTCGAAGCAGACCACTGAACCCCTGAGCACCGGCCTCATCGGCCTTGAGGTTTATCCTAAGGCTGTCTCTCTTGAGACCGCCGCAGATTTTCACCGCGTAGTTATCATCGGTATGTACGACGACGCCACCTCTCGCGACGTCACCGGATCATCCCGACTTTCTCTCCAGCACCCCTCGATAGTAAAACTGGAGAAAAACCTTCTGACACCGCTGTCGGACGGGGAAACAACTCTCAATATTTCCCTCGAAAATCATTCTGCAACCATTCCGATCAAGGTGAAGGACGCCTCCCTGCCGAGGCCAATCAGCTTCCAGCTCGACGTCATGCCGGTTCTTACCTCAGCCGGGTGTAACACGGGGTCCTGTCATGGATCTGCGCGAGGACAGGACGGCTTCATGCTCTCCCTTTTCGGCTACGACCCCAAGGGAGACCATCAGCGCATTACCCGTCAACTCTCTGGACGGCGTGTCAATCTCGCCCTTCCGGAGGAGTCGCTGCTGGTCACTAAGGCCATCGGCGAAGTACCTCACACCGGAGGCAAGCTTTTCACTCGCGATTCCGCAAATGCGAAGACTCTGATTGCATGGATCAAGGCAGGGGCGACTTACGACAAGGAGGACATCGCCTCCCCCGTCGGCATCGACGTTGAACCAAAACAGTATGTCCTAAAGGGCACGGGCACAGAGGTTCCCCTGACAGTACGCGCCCGATATTCCGACGGGACAGATCGCGATGTGACCAGCCTTTCCAGCTTCAGCTCATCAAATGACAATAGTGTCAGCATCGTGGAAACCTCTGGCAGGGCTACTACTAAGAATCGTGGCGAAGCATTCCTTCTGGCACGCTTCCACACCTTTACCGAAGGAACACAGACGATTGTTGTTCCAGAGGACCTCGAATACGAGAAGCCCACGCTGCAGGAGTCCAACTACATCGACACTCATGTCCACACCAAGCTGCACAAGATGAGAATCTACCCCTCGGAACCATGCAGTGATGAAGTATTCGTGCGAAGGGTCTTCCTCGACATCGCAGGAGTTCTTCCAACCGAGCAAGAAAGAAACCAATTTGTTGAAAGCACGAGCCCTGACAAACGTGAGTCCCTCATCAGCAAGCTTATTGAACGGAAGGAATTCACCGAAATGTGGGTCATGAAGTGGGCTGAACTACTTCAGATTAGATCTACGGGTAACAATGCAAATCAGGTCAGCTATAAGTCCGCGCTGCTCTGGTATGAATGGCTCCGTGACAAGGTCGCGAATAACGAACCATTCAACCAAATCGTATTTGATCTCCTTGCAGCACGCGGTGGCACCTTCAAAAACCCTGCCACGAACTACTTCAAACTGGAAAATGACGTAATGAAACGCACGGAGAATGTGGCTCAGGTTTTCATGGGCACCCGCATCCAGTGCGCGCAGTGTCATAACCACCCATTTGATCGTTGGACGATGGACGATTATTTCGGCTTTGCCGCCCTGTTTGCTCAGGTTCGCAAAAAGCCTGCTGAGGATCCTCACGAGCAGATCATCTATGACGGCGGCGGACAAATTGCTCACCCCGTGACCAAGGCCAACGCAATCCCCAGATTCCTGGGAGCGGATGAGCCAGCAGAGCTTAAGGGCCTCACCCGTCGGGAAGCGGTCGCAGGGTGGCTCACTTCCAGAGAAAATCCATGGTTTGCCAGAAATGTCGTCAACATCGTCTGGTCCCACTTTTTCGGAGTTGGAATCACAGACCCCGTTGACGATGTGCGAGTGTCAAATCCTGCCAGCAACCCGGAACTCCTCGATGCACTGTCCGCCAAATTTGTGGAGTATGACTATGACTTCAAGAAGCTCGTCCGCGATATCTGTAATTCACGCACCTATCAACTATCCAGCCGGACGAACGAGACAAATGAACAGGATCTCACCAACTTTTCCCACTCTCTTATCCGACGACTACGAGCCGAGGTCTTGCTCGACACCCTGGCTCAGGTAACCGAAACCCCAAACAAGTTTCAGGGACTGCCACTCGGTGCCCGGGCCGTCCAAATTGCGGACGGCAACACTTCCACCTACTTCCTCTCCACGTTTGGGCGGGCCACACGCCAGACTGTGTGCTCTTGTGAGGTAAAGATGGAACCGAATCTATCTCAAGCGCTCCACCTTCTCAACGGGGACGCAGTTCACAATCGCGTTCGCAATGGCGGGGTAGTTCGGAAATTGCTTAAGGAGCTGAAGGACCCCGGCGCTGTCATCGAATCTCTCTACCTTCGCTGCCTAAGCCGCGCTCCTACAGATACCGAGAAGACCAAACTTCTGGAATCTCTTGAGGGAGATAGTCCTCCGGAGGAGGTTTTGGAGGATATTTTCTGGGCCATTCTCAACTCCAAAGAATTTATCTTCAATCATTGATGAAGGGAGAAACAGATCGGCCTTGCGCGTTTCGCAGCATCGCAACGATGGCGACTGCGCTCTTCCTCATGGTATCCGGAGGGTATGCTCAGAAGAAAATTACCTACGAAGATGACATCCTCCCGATCTTTGAATCTGCTTGCCTGAACTGCCACAACGCTGACAAGAAAAAGGGGGACCTCGATCTCTCAAATTTTTCGGGAATCATGGCTGGCGGAGCCGGAGGATCCGTCGCCGACCCCGGCGAAGGAGAAGCCTCGATCCTTTACGGAACGGTCGCCCATACCATTGAGCCATTCATGCCGCCACGGGGTGACAAGCTCTCCAAAAAAGACGCCGATCTAATCCGGGACTGGATCACCGGCGGCATGCTGGAAAACAAGAGCTCTAAGGCAAAGAAGTCAAGCGGCCCCAAGATCGCCAAGCTCGATGTCGACCCCTCTGCCAAACCAGAGGGCCCACCTCCTATGCCGGAACATCTCAACCTCGAACCTGCGGTTACCTCAACACGCAATACGGTTGTCAATGATATGGCCTGTAGTCCATGGGCTCCTCTTCTCGCTATCACCGGACAGAAGCAGATCCTCCTATATAACACGGACACTCTGCAACTTGCCGCTATCCTCCCCTTCCCCGAAGGATTTCCTGAAACCCTCTCTTTCCACCCCACTGGGAAGTATCTCACTGCCGGAGGGGGCATCCCGGGCAAGTCGGGGTCGACCTACACCTGGGATATAACATCGGGCAAAATGCTCATGTCGAATGGACGAGAATTTGATTCCGTTCTTGCAGCCAGTCTACGACTTGACCTCGGAGGGGTCGCTCTTGGCGGTCCCTCCAGGCTCATCAAGCTCTGGGACACCCAGACCGGAGATGAAATCAAGGCGATCAAGAAACATACAGACTGGGTCACTGCCCTCTCCTATTCGCCGGACGGGGTCCTCCTCACCACCGGCGACCGCAACGGGGGCGTATGGGTTTGGGAGGCCGGCACTGGAAATGAATTTCATAGCCTCCGAGGACACACCGGTGGAATTACGGCTCTCTCCTGGCGCGCAGACTCGAATATCGTGGGAACTGCCTCGGAAGACGGCCAGGTGATTTTCTGGGAAATGAACAACGGCGGTCAGGTCAAGAAGTTCACAGCTCATGGGGGCGGCGCCCTCTCGCTTGACTATGCGAGGACAGGTGAATTCGTCACCTCTGGACGCAACCTGGAAGTCAAGATTTGTAAGTCAGATTTCACGCTTAAGAAAAGCCTGACAGGCTTCAGTGAGATGGTCGTCGAGACGGCGATCACTCACGATGGGGCAAGGGTTTTTACCGCAGACTGGAATGGTGTCATCGAAGCGTGGGACGCCAATACTTTTGAAAAACTTGGACAGCTCAGCGGCAATCCTCCGCGAATCGCTGACCGGATTTTCGTCCTTCAGCAGGACCTCGAAGCAGCTCACAGAGCTACTTCGGCTGCGAGAACCGCTCTGCAAGCGGCTGAGAGAGAGGTGAGCGATGCCGAAAGCGCTCTGTCCGAAGCAACCACCTTGATCGCCGACCAAAAGAAAAAAGTCTCCACCTTAGAAAAGGAAGTCGCCCGGTTTGCTCTAGCGCTCTCCGAAACCAACGCCTCATTAAACACCGTGGGAAAAGCTATCCGGGAAAAAAGATCCCCCGCACTGACCCAGGCTCAACGAAGATCTCAAGAACATGAGGCATCCATCGCTTCTGCAGCCGCGGAAATTCAGACCATTACAATAACGCCGCTAGAGGAAACAGAGAAGAAGCTTACGCAGGAGCTGCAGCAATTAAAAGAAGCAGCAGAAGCAGAACCAGAAGATGCAGCGTTGAAAAAAAAGGCAGCAGACGCAGCCCTGATGCTCTCAGAGCATCAATCCAGAATCGCCGAAACGCGCCTGAAGTTGACTCAGGCTGAGGCAAGACTCGCTACTCTGCAGAAGCTCACTACTGCAATCGCTTCAAACGAATCGAAAGCCAGCCTACAGCTTCAGCAAAGCAACGAGCAGCTACAAACTCTCTCCGGATCACGAAGCGAAATTTTGACGAATATGGCAGAGACGAAAGCACTTCTCGCGGCTGCCAACAAGCAACTGGCTCTTCGCCAATCTGCGTTGAAAAAAGCCGAAGAGCGCCTCCAGTCTAAGAAGAATTCTCGCGCTGGTCCAGCTGCTGAACTCCAGAAAGCTCTCAGCTTCGAGAAGGAGCTGAAGGAGAAACTGAAATTTTGGCAGGCCGCCAAGGTCAACGCCAGAGCCTTGGTAATCACAGAAAAGCGCGACTCATTGAAAGCCGAACAAGAGCAGGAGACCAGAACCCTGGAGTCGAAGACTCGAGAACACGGAAACTCCCAGTCCTCCCTCAATTCTCTGCAGGATCGCAAGGAGGCTTTGATAGCCCAGCTCGAAGAATTGAATGCAGAAATGGCCTCTTTGAAGCAATCAATAGCTGATCGCAAGCCCCTCTTGGAGGAGGCAGAACGCGAATCCAAGGACCTCCAGAAGCGTTACTTGGAACTGAGTGCAAAGGTTGCTGCGGGAATAGACCCATAGGACTCCGACTCTGATGACACGAACTACTTCGTAATGAACACTGTGGATGGGACCGTGATTGCGGATGATCCAAACTGCTGCGCCGAGCGCACGCAGGGCTTCACCATTACCGTTCCCGGCCTCTTCCCGTTCGACAATGTATTTAGCGAGCAGGGCGGCGGCGAATGGTATGACGTGGCCATCAGCGGATCGGGTATCCCCGGGATCGTAGCTCTCGGAGATACCGAGAACGGCAGCCCACCAGTCTACCCCATCGTCGGCAAATAAGCTGGAATTTACTGTCGATTCAGCTTCAGGGCCCGGGCAATGAAACCCATCTGCAATTAGAAGACTCGCTGAGCCTCCATTGATGCTGCCCCTTGACACGGATAGGAATCAACGAAACACTAATAGCAGACAGGGGAGCCCTACGAACGCAGGGCTGAGAGTTTCCAACGCGTGGAATGCACCCTCCGAACCTGATGCGGGTTATCCCGACGAAGGGAGTCTGTTCAGTCCTGAAACGACTCTCATCGTCACGTGGTCCGCGTGGCGATTCTTATTTTACAGCAATACGGTCATGATCAGCCCCGAAGAAAATGGAACAACGAACCCGGGAGAAAGCCTCTTTCCCGCATCGAAGCGCATATACGTCCAAGGGACAATGCACCCCGAAGTGCAGGTTCCTCTCAGGGAAATCGCCTTGGAGGAAACAACCCACCCAAATGGTCGGGTAGAGAAAAATGAACCCATCCGTGTGTATGATTGCTCAGGCCCATGGGGAGACCCCTCCTTCGATGGTGAGGTAACCGAGGGCCTTCCTGGCCTTCGGCAGAGTTGGATAAGAAAACGCGGTGACGTTGAGGAATATGAGGGACGCACGGACCGCCCGGAAGACAATGGTTATATTTCCGATGAGCATGCCCGCAGATTCAACGAAAACAAGAAAGCCAGGAACAAGCTGAAGGAATATCCCGGACTGAAGAGAAAGCCTCTCCGCGGGGTCGGTCACCCGGTAACCCAACTCTGGTATGCACGTCAGGGCATTATTACCCCTGAAATGGAATTCATCGCCATTCGGGAAAACCTTGGCAGAGCGGCTGCCTATAAAGCGTCGCACGATGTTTACCCAGGAGGTCCCGACGGGATGAATACTACACCCGACGGATACAACATGCCACGCCCATCCGAAATTGACCCCTTGAAGCAGGTTGCAAGAAACGACCTCAATCATCAGCACCCGGGCCAGAACTGGGGAGCTGATCTTCCGGAGATGATCACGCCTGAGTTTGTCCGTGATGAAGTAGCCTCAGGGCGGGCTATCATTCCCTGCAACATTAACCATCCAGAGAATGAGCCAATGATTATTGGCAGGAACTTCCTTGTGAAGATCAATGCCAACATCGGAAATTCTGCGGTAGCATCAACGATCGACGAGGAAGTCGAAAAAATGAGATGGTCCACCAAGTGGGGCGCCGACACCGTGATGGATCTTTCGACCGGGAAGAATATTCATGCCACCCGGGAATGGATCATCCGGAACTCCCCTGTCCCCATCGGAACGGTCCCCATCTATCAGGCACTTGAAAAGACCAATGGCCGGATCGAGGAACTGACGTGGGAACTCTTCCGGGACACTCTCATCGAGCAGGCAGAACAAGGAGTCGACTACTTTACCATTCATGCTGGTGTGCTGCTCCGTTTCGTTCCACACACCGCCCGCCGCATGACTGGCATCGTCTCGAGGGGTGGTTCTATCATGGCCAAGTGGTGCCTGCATCACCACAAGGAGAATTTTCTCTACACCCACTGGGACGATATCTGTGATATTTGTGCCGCCTACGATGTCAGCTTTTCGATCGGAGATGGACTTCGCCCTGGATCGATTGCCGATGCCAATGACTACGCCCAGCTAGCTGAGCTGGAGGTCCAGGGAGAGCTCACTACCCGGGCGTGGGAAAAGGGCTGTCAAGTAATGAACGAAGGCCCTGGCCACGTTCCTATGCACCTGATCCAGGAGAATATGCAAAAGCAAATTGAATGGTGCCATGGTGCTCCGTTCTACACCCTTGGACCCCTGACCACCGACGTAGCGCCTGGCTACGATCATCTCACAAGTGGAATTGGCGCAGCAATGATAGGTTGGTATGGGTGCGCAATGCTTTGTTATGTTACTCCAAAGGAGCATCTGGGACTCCCAAATCGCGAAGATGTCCGCGAAGGTGTCATCACTTACAAGATTGCTGCCCACGCTGCAGATCTGGCCAAGGGACACCCTGCAGCTCAGGAACGCGATAACGCCCTCTCAAAGGCCCGGTTCGAATTTCGCTGGAACGACCAGTTCAACCTCTCCCTTGATCCTGATAAGGCCCGCTCATTCCATGATGAGACTCTTCCTCAGGACGGAGCCAAAACCGCTCATTTCTGTTCGATGTGTGGCCCCACTTTCTGCTCAATGAAAATCACAGAGGACGTCAGGAAATACGCGGAGAAACACGGGATCACACCAGAATCCGCGGTTGAGGAAGGGATGCGAGAAAAGTCTCAGGAGTTCGTGGAGACGGGCGGAGAAATCTACAGCTAATGTCCACGGGTTCAAAAATTCTCCCGGAGCGAACCCGTCTTCAGTAAGTCCTGCGGGCACAACCCTGATATTGTGAGGGGCAGGAAGCGCACCTCCTGAACCCTGCAGATGCAGGTTTCCTAACCTTGAACCAGCGCCCTAAGGTACTTCTCAAACTCAATAAGATCTGACTCACTCGGCTGGTAACCAGGTGTCTCCGGATCAATGCCTGGACGACCGTATTCGTCGATCAGCCAGACCGCCTTCACCCCATCGCTAAAGGTAACACTCCCGCTAGCCATTGCTCCGGGACGTGTAATTTCATCAGCTGTGAACTCAACGGCAGCAGCTGAGGGCTCATCTGGGAGAGGATTCTCGCGCAACTCTTCCGGGGAACCGTTTAAGGCTCCTTCCTCCTTCTCCACCGACTCTTGGTCCTTAACGGAAGAATCAGCTTCCTCGCGGTCCTCTACCTTGAGCTTAATATTAAGATCCAATACCAGAAGGCGCGTATCCATATAGGTAACATTCAATTTCAGTTCACCTTTCAAACGCTTCTGGATATCAGACAGGTCAGCGCCTTCCTCAGCCCATTGCGCTATGGCTACCTTTTGCTCGTCGGAAAGATCGTTGATACTGATCATACCTTTCGGAGGAGTTGGTAAATTGAAAAATCCCGGCTAAGGCTGTTCAACATTACCATCTCAATTTACTACCGCCGTCCTGGAGGACCGCGGAACCCACGGCCCACATCTTCACCAGCAGCAGCCCTCTCTGCCCGCTCTGCGATTCTCTCGCGTGAATCCTCCCCGATTGCGTCTGTGGTCTCCAGATACTGAAGCGTCGCTTCAGGATCCTCTCTGGCCCATTCGTACGCAACCCTAGTCACAGCCCTCTGGCGATCGTCCTCTCCAGAAATAGTCTCCGCCAGCCTGATTGTTTCAGCCGGAGGCGCGTCACGATTACCGTAAACGTATCCTTGCACTGCATTGTCCCTGACTTCTCCAGCATCCTGCGAGTCAATATATTCGAGAACTCGCTCGGGATCCTCCCGCGCAAGGGCTCCGACCACACGGCCGATACCCTCTTCCACTGCCCCTTCGCTCCCGGACTCTGTCAACCACTCAAAGGCGGACGGGGCATCCTGACGGGCCCACTCTCTGCTTACTTCGGCTACAAGCTCGTCACGCTCCTCGCTCGCTGGAAGTTTTGCAGTTTCCCGAGCCGCTTGAGAAGGGCTTGCATTGGCCAGAGATTCAATGGCCGCGAAGCGAACCTTTGATTGCCCTTCACCTAAGCCGTTGATCCACCGGTCAGCGGCGGCATAATCGCTAACAGCCCACGACGCTGCAATTGATTCGTAAGCATCACCTCTGGCATTGTCATCAAGGGTTGCTGCCATTCTCAGTGCTTCCTGAGGATCCTTCTGGGATAACTCATTGAAAATTCCACCGATCGCATCTGCAGCCTCCCCTTCCCCAAGGGTTTGCGCCCACTTGAGGGCTGCTTCAGGGTTCTGTTTGGCCCACTCACCGGCAATCATCGCCGCAGTATCTCTCCTGCCTCGGCCCCCGGGACCCATTCCGAACTCACTGGGATCGTTGGAGTATTCCCGCGCCAATGCTTCCGGATTGGACGCAGCCCAACCGGACACTGCTCCTGCGCGAGCCATGAACATCTCTGGGAAACCCATCTGCTGACTACGCTCCCAGGAGCCCTTGGGGTCATTCTCTGCCCAGCGTGAGAACAGAAGATTCATCGCCAACATCCGCTGGGACATGGGCAAACCCTGAAGCTTCTGAACCTCTCCCTCAAACTCACTCGGGTCGAGATCCGAGTAATACTCCAGCAGGCTCATGATCCTGCTGGTCTGGCCAGGCTCAGACAAAATCTCGCGCAGGCCTTCAGACGCCCTTGTCGACCGTGAGGCCGTATTACCTGTAGCTGCCACGATCCCCGACGCCCTGCTGGTGACGGACTTCTTGGGCCGCACGTCGACCCTTTGATTTTGGTCCGGATTTGGCTTATCGCTCCCGCTACCAACCAGATATCCTCCAACGCTCCCTAAAAGGAGGGCCCCTACTGCGATAAGAATACTCGTTTTCATGACCATTAGATGCCGTCGATCTAACTCAATGACGAACAAAAAGTTGCAAAGTTGGGCAAGAATTATGTCTAAAACGTGCTCACCCGGAAGATCTTGAAGGCCTCTTGCCAGACTCTTCTGCGTCTACCATGCTGCCCCCCATGCAGAACGCACACAGATTCAGCGTCCTCTTTGTGTGCTGGGGTAACATCTGCCGCTCTCCGGCAGGCGAAAACGTGTTCCGGCACCTCCTCGTAGAATCGAAGATGCAGGGCCAAATTATCTGCGACTCGGCCGGCACCATTGATGCGCATGCCGGGAAGGCTCCCGACAAGCGAATGCGCGCCGCGCTGGAGCGACGGAAAATTACCGTAGATGGCGCAGCTCGAAAAATTTCTCTTAAGGACTTCAGCGACTTTGATCTGATTCTTACCATGGACGACTTCAACCGACAGGAAGTCCTCTCTGTCGCACCTGATGCCAAAGCTCGCACCAAAGTAGTCCCGTTCACGGATTTCTGTGAATATCACGATGCAGATGAGGTCCCTGACCCCTATTATGGTGGCTCGTCGGGATTTGAACTTGTGGCCGATCTGATCGAGGACGGGTGTCAGGGATTACTCACCCATATCAAAAAGCAGATTTCGTGAGATGATCGATCTCGATATCATTTGCGAGACGATCACAAGAGAGACAGGGAAAAAGCCTGTCGGAGCTCCCCGAAAAATTGCGGGAGGGTGTATTAACGAGGCATTCCGTCTGGGGGAATACTTCATCAAAAGTAATACCTCTGCCGGTGCTGGCATGTTCGAGATGGAACTTGTGGGCCTGACAACCCTCCATGACACAGCCACGGTGAAAGTTCCGCGGCCAATCTGCTCCGGAATTGCACGCGACAGGTCCTTTCTGGTTCTGGAGCTGCTTTCTCTTGAAGAATCAAACTCCGCCGCGCAGGAGCTACTGGGTCGGCAGCTTGCCGATCTTCATCGCACGACCAGTACTCACTTCGGTTGGCACTCGGACAACTATATTGGCACCACTACCCAGCCCAATACTCTTTCCAGTTCATGGGTGGATTTTCTGAGAGAGTCTCGACTCGGCCATATGCTCCGGCTGGCCGGGGACCTTGGATTCTCTTTTCGTGGCGCAAACGCTCTCCTCGACAACCTCGACTGCTTCTTTGAAGAACTACCCTCTCCCTCCCTGCTGCACGGCGATCTCTGGGGAGGAAATGCAGGAGCCCTGACGAATGGAGTTCCCGTAATCTTTGACCCAGCCGTCTACTACGGCGACCGGGAAGCGGACCTCGCCATGACGCAGCTCTTCGGAGGATTCAACTCGTCATTCTACCAGGCCTACCAGGAAGCTTGGCCCCTGCCCCAGGGGCACGAACGACGGATGGCGCTCTATAATCTTTATCATGTTCTCAACCACTCCATCCTCTTCGGAGGAAGCTACGCCCGCCAGGCGCAGTCCATGATCGACTCCCTCCTCCAGAGCCTTTAGGCACTCCGGATCCTGACAATCCCTATCGACCCGGAAAAATCGTCCCGCTGGCAAGCTTGCTTGACTCCCCCATGAGATGATGCGCCAGAAATTCCCGCACCTTCTCGGTCAGCTCCTTGCTCCGAAATCCGTGGCCCGCCTCCTTCATGGTAAGGAAGATGTTATCCACCTTGTGCTTTGCCAGACCCTTGCTGAGCTCCACCGATTGCTGATAAGGAACAAGCATATCCTTGGTGCCATGAGCCAGAAGCATGGGCGCATCCATCGGGCTCAAATGACTAACAGGGGACGCATTCACAGCAACCTCCTTTTTCTCCAGTAAAGCCCCCCCCACCAACTTGCCCTCCGGCGAATCCGCAGCACTGTGTTTGATGTTACTGGGGTGGTCGTCCATGGTGAGGAGATTGGATGGACCAAAATAGTTCACCACACATGTGATGCTGGATTTTTCATCAAGGTGCTTGCCCAGTTTTCCTTCCAACTCCGGAACATCACCCGTGACTCCAAGCATGGATACCAGGTGGCCTCCCGCACTCGTTCCCCATACCCCAATCCGCTCGGGATCATACCCATACTTCCCGGCATGAGCTTTCAACCATCGGATCGCCGCCTTGCAATCGTGGATCTGGGCAGGCCAACTCGCTTCGTTGGTCAGCCGATAATTGATCGCTGCCCCTACAAAATCTGACCCCTCGAGCAATGGCTGTAGACGCCTGAAGGCTCCCTCCTTGCTTCCACCTCTCCAGCCCCCGCCATGGATATAGACAAGGAGCGGCCTGAGCTTCGCGGATTTCTCCCTGGGAAGGAACAGGTCGAGCGTCTGGCGCTGGTTCCCGGAACCGGCATAATCCTGATTCCAAACCGTTTGATAATCCGGATGAGACTGTTGTCTCTGCTCTCCCCCACTACGCCGGTTAAGGAATGCCTTGTGCTCTGCCAGGGAAATGACCCCATCCTTGTCGGCGTCAACCCTCTCGAAATTTCGTCGCGCGTTGGGCGGCAACTCTTCCTTCTGAAGCTTNCCATCCTTGTTCCGATCCCACTCCTTGAACCGGTCGGCATGGACTGGAAGTGCAAGAAAAACGGCGACTGCAACAAAGACGAACGGTCTCATTTAAGATATAACCGTCCAGACAGCCAATAGTAGCGCACAAAAATGACGCGAGCTTCATGAACACTTACCCCTTGTCAGCATTTTCAGAAGCGAGGGGAGACAGTGGAGAATCTCTCTCACCTCACTTCAAGCGGTGCAGGATCTCGACATTGAGGGATTCATGATTCATAGGCCGCAGCCTTGATGATGCCGCGTGGCGGGAACAGGGATATGGGATAGCCCTCGATCGGAACGCAGGCAGCACCAAAGGCCACACCGGGATCCAAACGATCTGGATAGTTGAAATGAGAAGAAAAATCAGCCCGCGAGTTTTAGCGGGCCTCAAATATACCCGGCTCTTCTTCAGCTTGAACAGATCGTCGATCTTGGAGCTGAGCCCAAAATAACCAAGGCGCAGGACGAAATTAATCCCTGAAAGAATGCGAGAAATCGAAGAAATGATTTCATGGCTTGTTTCAGATTGAAGAAGTGAAAATTAGCGCCTCAGGAAATATGCAGCTGAAATGGCAGGGACAACATACAACCGGAGGCTAGGAAACGCCAGATGGTAGAGGAAAGGTATCGCTGCTGAGAAAGGAAAGTATAAGCCGCTCCATGCCCCCAATCTCAACATAGGCTTGGTCAACCTCGCGAAGAGTCGAGGCGTGTCTCGGGCTTGGGAACTCTGGCTACGAACTTCACTGGCCTTCAGGGTTCTCGGCGAACGTCAATCGCAGAAACGCAATCAAGTCGGCGACATCCTGCGGACTGATCTGGGCATGAAGATTCGCAGGCATGAGGGACACCTCGGAAGCNGTCATCTTGATGATGTCCTTGCGAAGAATGACATCGATTCCCCCATCGACACGCTTAAGGGTCACGCTTGTGGGAGACTCGGAACCCAGAACTCCTGCATGAGCCTTCCCTCCCTTCGCTGCGATCAAATAGAGTTTGTATTCCGGATCAATTTTTCCATTCGGATCAAGGATGTCTATTAGAACAGATTCATCAGGCTTTCCGGTAATACTCCCGAGCGAGGGACCGACTTCGTTGCCGTGTTCCCCGAGCTTGTGGCACACGATACAATTCATCTGATAGACAACCTTTCCTTTGGCAGGGTCCACCTTGTTACCGAGCGCTCCACTGTAGCGTGCAATACGGTTCGTAAGTTCAGCTTCCGAGGAGGATTCCTTGAACAGTCTACCTGCACGCTCTGACAAATTGACATCTGGAATGGTTTTCAATTGCTCCCTTTGCACTCCGGAGATATCGCGGGGATGAACGATCNTCTCTTCGATCGCCTCCAGTAACGCAGGAAGCCGGTTCCTGCGGGCGAAGATCGTGCGAAGAACCGCACCACGGGATGTTGGCGAGAACCCCGGCCAAGCCTTGAGGAGAACCTCGGCGGCGCGCTCATCGTCCGATATTCCCAAGGCCGTTATAGCAGAGTCCTGAATAGAAGGCGGCTGTCTTGAATCCAGCAGAAGGGAGGCCACCGGTGCCAACGCCTCAAAAGGGCCACTCGCGAGAAGCTGCAGTGCCTCTCTTCGCTTTTCGAGCTCGCACCCTGAATCAAGGGCGGTCTCCGCTGCCTCTGCAAACATTACCGTCAGGCGATCGCCATCTGCTACCGGGAGCTCAGCGGCAAGCTTGGCAGCGAGTTCTCTAACCTCGGCATCATCACTCCTGAGGAACCGCCTGAGGGAAGCCCATCCATCGCCGGACTCCAGAGCAGATGACCCACCACCATGTGAGACACTACCCACAAAACCAGCGAGGCATACTTTCTGGATATCTGTATCCAGAGATGACACCAACCGCAGGGCGGCTGCCATTTGTCCCCCATCCCTTCGACCNCCCACCGTTTTTGCCAGTGATTCGAGTAAACCCCGGGCACCGGAACTCAGTTCTATCTTGCTCAGCAGCTCGAGAAGAAGACGTCCTCCATTCCGGTTGTTCGCAGAACTCAGAATCGCCGTAGCCATCCATCTTTCACTTCCATACCTTTGCGCCAGATCGACCAGAGATTCAACCGGCCACTCTTGCTTGGATTCCCCAAGCGTCATGGCAAGCTGTAAACGAACCCGCGGATCCTGATCTTTTCTCAGCCTGATCAACTGGGCGCGAAGAGCCTGATTCGAGTCGAGCCACGGCTCAGCTAAGCGCAATCCATGCACCCTCACTCCATAATGTTCATGCACGAGAGCAGCCTGCACATCTGAAGCCTCCAGTGATTTTAATGACCGAAGAGTGTGCAGTGCACGGATGACTCCTGATGGTGAAGTCCCACTATCCCTGATAAGCCGAACAAGGGAATCGCGTGTATCCGGAACCCCTTTCTCAATAAGAATTCTCTGCGCGGTAGACCGACGCCATGGGTTGTCATCCGCAAGGGCATGCGTGAGCTCCATCACGGAAGCCCCGCCCAGGCCCACCTGCGCCGTAGAGGTTTTCTGCACCGGCCTGAGTCTCCAGATCCGGCCATGATCCTTACCCTTATTCAAACCATATTGCTGCTGGAGAAACCGTGGGACAGCAGAGTAATCCTCAATGATTTCACGATACATATCAACGATGTAAAGCGCTCCATCCGGCCCTACCCGCAAATTCATGGGCCGGAACCATTGATCNGTGGACGCAAGGAACTCAGACTCCTGCTCTTCAGGCGCTCTTCGAGCCCGGTAGCCGGCACCATCGCGCGTGAGAACTGAGCGATGCACTATGTTGAGCGAAGGCTCACAGTAAAACACATTACCGTGATATTTAGTGGGAAAGAGTCGCCCCCCATAAAACGTCGTGCTACATCCACCGGAAAAGTAATTACTGTTGGTCTCGCGCTGCCCGTAGAATTTTACCCAGGCCGGATCCTGTCCCCTCTTGACACGCCAGGGATGTGGATCGCTCAGCCGATACCCGTTACCGTAGTCCGCAGCAACTTGAGTAGAAGCTGGGGTCGACACGTGTGGATTACGGGCCAGATAATCNCGCGGTAGTGGAAGCGCATACCGGGCAGGATTCCCCCCGGAGGATGGAAACCGATCACCGATATCATTCATTGTCAGACCAAACGTGCTAACACTCCCATTCACATGCTCAATTGCAGAGCCATCTACCTTGATCCGAAAATCAGAACCTCCCAGCTTGAACGGCTTATTAAGCTTGGGACCCGTAATCGTGCCACCTCCCGAACCACTTCCCACGTAGATCCAGTCATCCAATCCCCAGATCGGGTTGTTGATTCCCCGCTCGATCGTATTAACCTTGAATCCCGTGTAGAGGGTTTCACGGACATCCGCTTTTCCATCGCCGTCCCGGTCGGCGAAGAACATGATATCGGGCGCACAGGTCACGATGACTCCGCCGCGCGCAGCGACAATTCCATAGCATGGAGGTAGATCGTCNGCCCATACTTCCGCCTTGTCCATAACACCATCTCCATTGGTATCTATCAACAATTTGACCACTCCGTATTGCTGTTTGAGGGCCTCTTCTGCGATTTTTCCTCCCTTAAATTCCCATCGAATGCGCCGTACCGTCTTATCAAGCTCTCCGGTTTTATTCAGCTCCTGCGTGTCGATGTGACCCTCGATATTGTAGCCATGCAGTTCGCACACAAAAACCCGGCCACGTTCGTCAAAGGCGATCCCGGAAGGCTCCCTGACCACCGGCTCGCTCGCCACCAAATCAATCTGAAAACCATCCGGCAACTGCATCTTTTTGGCACTCTCCAGGGGAGAGAGCGGCTGGGGTGCATCTTTAGCCGGCAGGATCCGCGCGTCTAATGACATCGCAAGGCATGCAAAGGTAAGCAGAAGGAAGCAAAGTAGTTGAAAGTATCTTCTCACTCGTAAGATGGGTTCATGATCTTCCGGCCTCAGNCTATAATATCGTTAATAGGCTGATACCCTTCAAATATGACTCACCGATAGCCACTACCAAAGTCAATTTGCCGATAAGTCCCCAAGAGACACGATTTAGCAACAACACACTCAGTAAAAAGGCACCATCGCCCCCCGCATCCGATTGGTGATGCCCCCACCTTACACCCAATGCTACCAGACCTATCTGGCTAAAATTTCACTGACAAAATACTACCCTATACTTCGCTAAGAGGTTCCGTGCTTCCACCAAAGCTCTCCGTCTCCACTCCGAGCTTTTGCAGCATGGNAAGATAAAGGTTCGATAGCGGTAATTCAGTGTAGCTCATCTCACGATTCCATCCCGAGTCACTACTGATTCCCGAGGTGGCCTGATTCCTCTCATTTCCCCGTCCATACTTCAGGTACTGGCCATGCTTAAAGCCCAGCTTTCGCCCACCCATGAGTATCAGTGGGTAGTTGCGTGAAAGATGAAAAGCACTGGAGGCTGACCCAAAGAACAGCGCTGTATGGTCGAGCATGTTCCCATCACCACCCGGCTCGGGGGTTTCCTTCAATCGAGTAGCGAACCGTCCAAGCTCTTCATTGATGAACCGGCAGTAAACTCCGAAATTTCTGTAACCGTCAGGATTCTTTGTTTCGTGTGAAAGGCTATGGGCAGCCTTAAATCCAACTGCGCGGGCCAGGTAATCACTGATTCCCACGCCGTTTTCNCTTCCGAGCTGGTAGGTTGCAACCCGTGTCGAGTCGGTTTTGAAAGCCAGATAAATCAATTCATACATCGTGCGCAGGAAATTCCGCGGATCCTCGGGGGTCACATCCAGCTTGAGGCCATCGGCATTCACCACTGGGACGGCAACGTCAAGCCACCGCCTTGCCTTTTCCACACGGACTTCGGTTTCCCTGACCGATTGCAGGTATTCCGCCAGGGTTTCCTGATCGTGCTTGGAGAGCGAGTGCTTCAATGAGCGGGCGTCCTCCATAAGGTCGTCCAAGGCACTCTCGCTGAGGGCCAGACGACGAGCAGCATCTGGCCCACTTTTCACGAAGAGCATATCAAATATGCGTTTGGGTTTGTGCTCAGCAGGAATAGGCCGGCCCTCGGCATTAAAGGACATGGTGTGCGCGCCTCGTGGAGACCCCGTGCCTCCATCAGTAGACAGCACGAGGGACGCATGCCGCGTATGCTCCCCAGCATGAGCTGCAAATACCTGATCCAGAGAAATACTATTCTCATACTCATCATCCATGGCACCAGTATTCGCTCCAGTAAGGAACTGATCCGCATTTCGATGACCATGAACTCGGCGCACTGCCGGGTGCGACAAGCCGGAGAAAATCGTCATCTCATCACGTAATGGCGCCAGAGTCTCCATGCACTTGGTCAGCCTGAAGTCGGTCCGACCTCCATGGGGAAACCAACTCCAGTCCTTAAAAGACGGATCCTTCTCCAAGGGCATTGGCACTCCGTCAGGCAGATAAAAACAGGCCAAACGCTTCCTCTGAGAACTTCTTCCTGCGACTCGATCTGGGCTGGCAAATGTTTCCATCCAAGGAAGAGCCAGAGCTACCCCTGCTCCACGCAGAAACTTTCGTCGATCAAGTGATGATATGGGCAGAGCCATTGGCTTTCAGTTTTGTATTCTTAATTTAACTGAAACAAATCACTTTTAACAATCAGAAGTATGAGATCTGCCAATCCGNCCCCCTGCGCGCGCAAGGCAGAAGCGATCCGCTCCACTTCCGCCCGATCCCCGAAGGTGATAGGTCTTCCAAGGGCATAGGAGGCTATTTTGTGAGTCAGCGCACGGGAAAACTGCTTCTGGCGATTGGCCATGAGATAGTCCTTCACACCCTTGATTCCGTGTAACTCCTCTTTATTGAACAGCATGCTGGAGGCATCAACTGGAGCCCCCTGAATCTGATCCCGCCACCGTCCGAGAGCATCGAAGTTCTCGAAGGCTACACCCCAGGGATCAATCTTGGAATGACATGACGAACACGCAGGATCATCACGATGATCTTCCATTCGCTGCTTCAGTGTGAGCTTCAGGATCTCCGGATCCGCCAAGTCGATTTCCGGCACGGCAGGCGGCGGTGGCGGAGGGGGGTCATTGAGGAGGTTGTCCAGCAGCCAGATGCCACGCTTCAGTGGATTGGAATCCTTGCCGTTGGAATTCATTGCCAGCAACCCTGCCTGCCCAAGGAGCCCTCCTCGTCTAGCCCCAGGGGACAGCGCAACCTCACGAAATTCGCGCCCAATCACCTCCGACATTCCATAATGCTTCGCAAGACGGTCATTCAATACCNCGTAGTCTGAGTGAATAAAGTCGAGAATAGGCCGATTCTGACGCAGGATCTCAGCAAAGAAAGCCACGGGTTCCTGTTTCATGGCTTCCAGCAGCAGTGGATCAACTCGCCCGTGGGCCTTGGCATCAAACTTGAGAAAATCCAACTCCTCCATACCCAGCCACTGGCGGGTGTAATGCCGTGCAAATCTCTCGATCCTGGGATCTGTCAGCATGCGATGAACTTGCTGTTCAAGGACCCTAGCGTCCGAGAGTCTGCCTTCTCCACCCAAGGCGAGCAACTCCGCATCAGGCAANCTACTCCACAAAAAGAATGAGAGCCTACTTGCCAATTCGAGATCCGTAATAGGCGTCGCCTTATTCCCCTTCTCAACTATTCGACCAAGATAGAGAAACTTCGGAGATGACAAAACCGAGGACAGCACTTCAACCATGGCTTCCTGAAAATCAGTACAATTGGGCCTCAACTTGTCGTAAAGAAGCAGCTTCTGTTTAACTTCCTTCTCGGTCACGGGCCGGCGCCACGCCCGAAACATGAATCGTTTAAGAACTTCGCGCGCGTAAAGCCGCTCATCGGCGGATCGTTTACTGGGAAAAAAGATGCGGGTGTGTGATTCAGGTGGCCACTGGTCGAGCGCAGGCGCAATGATCTCGATATAATCGACAGCCAGAGACACTGGCCTGCTGGAAGTGTTGAGAAGGGACAGAAATTCTGCCGGGTTGGGCAATTGCCCCAGTTTATGGCTATGACGAAAGGCATTACGAGGCACTTCGGACAGCGGAACGTCCCAATGGTAAAAGCGGGGAGCATCGGGAGGGGCACCGATGGAGATGTCGCCACCCACATTTACCGATATCCGCGAATCATTACTGGGCTGATTTCCAAAATATAATCGAACGGTGGGCTCGTAGTTTCCTTCATCACCTGCAAGGCGTGCGGCCCGGAACCTGACCCTCATGCTTCCCGCATCCGGCAACCCGGTACCTACGTCGACAATGAATTTCCTGTCTGGAGCAAGGACAACCACGTCCTGCATGACGGCTGGAATATCCGGACGCATTACCGTTGGACTCCAAGAATATTTACCGCCGGGATAACTCCACTTCGTTCCCACCCCCTGCCCTGTGAGAAGATTCCTGAAGTGCGTTCCTCCGGGATGCCCTCTGTATTTCTTCTCTTCTCCCGCAAGAGCATCTGCCAGCGACAAGCTCTCCTCCACCATTCTCTTTCTTGTCCGGACCACAGAAGCCGCATAGCCGGGATCAAAGCGTTCATTAAAATCCCTCATGGAAATCCCGTAATAGACTGGCGCAGGCTGGGTGCCGCGGACTGTTGCAAGCCGCAATGCCCGCCGAGCCTGCACGCGATATTGCATCAGTTGCCCCGCCGTCATCTGCAACATCTCAGAGCTGTTCTTAAATCCGTCTTCGGAAGAGGTCTCAGGTGGCAGGTCCCGTGAAAAGTCCAAACCCAGACCCAGCAAATCCTGCATCGCGTAGTTATATTCATAACGCGTCATCCTTCGAAAGGAGGTATGTCCCTCTTCACTTCGCCTGACTTGAGACGCCAGCAGGATCTCACCTGATAACCAGTCCACGACTCGCGTGCTTGCCTCGTCTGTCAACTGAACCTCTGCGTCTTCTGGCGGCATCTCGCCATTGCTAATCACTTCAAACACTTCCAACCACCAACTGACATCCCCACCCTGAAGGAGATCCGCATCCAGCGTATCAATTCGAAAACTTCCCTTCTGTTTTTCCGGACCGTGGCACCCAATACATGTGGCCCTCAGGGCAGGTTCTACACTTTTGCGGTATTCCTCAAGATTAGCCTGCGGTAGCCCATCCGCATTCACACTGCTCAATGGGAGTAGCAGTAACGCTACGTAGNCCACCAGTGTGTNTTTCCTCATTTAAAGCAACCCGGCATTAGATTCGAGCACCTGAGATCAGAACTTCCATGAGTAAAGAGTATAGCCCCCCGGCCTCTGACACCACCGCTTTTTGATACGCCCTTTCAGCCACCAGCTTTCCAGAAGTAGAAAGCATGTCATGTAAACATGCGACCTCAGGTCAGAAGCCCGCTNAATCGGCCAAGGTCCACCCCCCGGAGCACTTTGTCTGTAACNGTGCCCGTTCCCTCTGAATATGGAGCCCCCCTCCTCAAGCGGCCTTTCGCAGGAGGGCTACCATAACACCTTGAATCACCAACTCACTCAGGGGTATGAGATCNGGATACATCTCATTTTCGGCATGCAAGTGAGGCTTTCCGGATTTAACGATATATCGCTTCAAGGTTGTTTCCCCATCAATAAGAGCCGCAACGACATCCCCGTCGCGTGGTTCACGCATCTCCAGCACAACGGTATCCCCNTCACAAATATGGGCATCAATCATTGAATCTCCTCGAACATTCAGGGCGAACACTTTCTTTGATTTGGAAAGCCCGATACTTGTCACATCGATCGACATACAACCGTCACGCTCCGGCTCAACATCCTGAGCCATGCCGGCTGCGATTTCTCCATAAACTGGAATGTCCATAATCTCCTCGCGCTCCANGTCCTCTGGCAGNACCACCGCNCGAGCTTTNCCNGGAAGCCGATTAATGGCTCCCTTGCGCTCGAGAGCACGCAGGTGGCTCATGGCCGCAGTCTGACTGGCGAATCCGAAATGAGACTGAATCTCCCGGGTGGAAGGCATGACGCCTGTCTGCCGATGCGAGTCGCGGAGAAAATCGAGTAGTTCCTGCTGACGATCCGTAAGTTTATGGGACATTTGAACAGTTGATGTTTGTTTGAACANCTTTGTGCTGAAATGGACTGGAATGCAAGTATTTCTTTACTATTTGAGGGATATTAAGGAGGAAATTTGGCTCTTGAGAATGGTTCATTGAATGAGAATATCACGCTTNATGAANTTTGCGCCCGGCCCCCCCCTGGCCTGCTTGCTACTCTCATTTANCTTCCTTGCCTGCGCACCACCGAACCACGTAACGCCAGCTGGGTCGGTCCACCCCTCTATTCCGCCCTCGTTGGTTTCCCCAAAAGGCGCACCCCCCCCTGTCGTGGCAAAGCGGATCATCGTCATAGACGCCAGCGATGGGAAGGTTCTGGTGGCAAAAAATGCCGATGAAAAATGTGCGGTCGCCAGCACCCAAAAGTTAATGACCGCCTTACTCGTATCCGAAGCGGGGTCACTGCATGACCCTGTTGTTATCCAGTCAAGCGACACTCTTGTTGAGCCAACGAAACTCTATCTGAAAACCGGTCATAAGTATACTCGTGGGCAGTTACTCAAGGCGATCCTCGTCCGTAGTGCAAACGACGCTTCGGTGGCTCTCGCCCGGGACGTGGCAGGAAGTGTCCAACGATTTGCTCAACTGATGACTCTTCGAGCACGCTCTCTCGGAATGTCCAATAGCGTTTTCCTTAATCCACACGGACTGACACAGAAAGGCCAGTATTCTACTGCAAGAGACATCGCTAAACTGGCACGTCAGGCCTACCAGCAACCATCTATTCGTAGTTCTCTGACAATCCGGAACTATAACTTTATTCATAACAACGGAAAAGTCAGCAAACTCACAAATACTAACCGACTACTGAAGAGCCTCCCCTATGCCACAGGGATGAAAACAGGAACAACCCGGGCTTCGGGCAAGTGTCTGGTGGCAAGTGGNACGCTGCATGGCCGAACCGTGATCGCGGTTGTTCTTGGAAGCACTCCAGCGGCCGTCTGGAAGGACTCCGAGTCTCTTTTGCGATGGGCACTGGAATCTCCTCAAATGATACGGCCGGCANTGGCTTTCAAGACCGGAAACTGACCTGCTTCTCATGCGTAGCCCGGAGGACGAACTCACCACCCTTGATGAGGAAGGACTCCTCAGAAGCCTGCGGTGCTTGGAATCAGGACAGCTCATGAGTGACGCCTCTGAAGGCCGCACGATTGTTAACTTTTCATCCAATGATTATCTGGGTCTTTCTCGAGACGAAACGCTGGTAGACGCCGCTTGTGAGGCAACAAGACGTTATGGAGCTGGATCAGGGGCTTCCCGTCTNGTTTCAGGCACTCTTCCTCCTCATAAGGCCCTTGAAGAGAAAATTGCGGAATGGAAGGGCACTCAGGCGGCCCTGAGCTTCGCTAACGGATATGCCACCGCGGTTGGGGTGCTTGGAGCATTTCTTACAAAGGGGGATGTGGTCATTCTTGATAAGCTATGCCACGCCTGCTTAATCGATGGAGCTCGTCAGTCTGAAGCGACTCTCCGCGTCTATCCCCATAACGATCTCAATAAACTCGAACACCTCCTGCGGCATTACCGGGAACGGCTCCCCGGAAAGTCTCGGCTTCTAGTGGTCNCCGAATCTGTATTCAGCATGGATGGCGATCGTGCACTACTTCCCGGCGTTATTGACCTCGTAGAGCAATACGATGCCCTTCTTCTTCTTGATGAAGCGCATGCCGTCGGAATTCTCGGTTCAAGCGGTCAGGGACTAGCTGAGGAATTGGGCGTAGANGACCGCATCACTTTTCAAATGGGAACTCTCGGCAAAGCCGTCGGTTCCGGAGGAGGGTATCTTGCCGCAAGCCGGCCATGGATTGACCTTCTCCTTAACAGGGCACGGCCGTTCATCTATTCTACGGCTCCCCCTCCAGCCCAGGCAGCTGCCTCGCTTTGCGGAATTGAGATCATTGCCTCACCGAGAGGGAAAGAACTCAGGAACCGTCTCTGGTCAAATATATCGAGACTCGCCGAGCTTCTTGGGAAAACACCCAGCAGTGCAATCNTTCCTGTAATTCTGGGCGATAACGNGACCGCCCTCNATACCTCCTTGGCTCTTCTCAACAAGGGTTATCTCGCTCCGGCAATACGCTTCCCAACAGTNCCNCGGGGATCAGCAAGATTGCGAATCACTCTCTCTGCTGNTCATACTGCAGANGCAATCGNGGGNCTTCACGAGAACCTACCCGAGAGCCCCTGACTCCTTTCTTCTCGTCACCGGGGCTTCCNTGGCCAANCATGANAGNAATGAAGTTNCCCTTCATCCTTCTNGCCNTGTTTCCGTGCTTGGCNTCAGGAGTGCCCGAAGATNCNGCANCATCAATTGAANNACCCTTTGGAGCCNNCCCTGCCACCCTCCGGCAACACNNNTACGNCTCACTCTTTGATGGAAAGACCTTGNCTGGNTGGCGNAAGGCNGGGGGAACNGGAAAATTCAGAGTCGAAGACGGAGCGATCGTTGGATACGGGAAGAANATTCGGGGNAACACCTTCCTGTGCACCNAGAGAAANNTATCGCGANTTTATNTTAACNTTCCAATTTCAATTNNNCGATCGTTCCGGCAATTCGGGGTGTCANTTNCGCTCGCANCAACGAAATGGNANTGGACGGGTCTTCGGATACCAATGTGAGCACGACAATAANGNCAGNCGATCCTACACCGCNGGAATTTACGACGAAGCTCGTCGCGGNTGGCTCTTTCCAGGGAAGTTCACGACCNANAACAGCCNNNAGATCGCCTCANCATTTTCCNTGCGAGGNAAAGAANTATTCCGNTGGAAGGAATGGAATACNATCGTGATAAAGTGTCACGGNAGNCNCATCCAGACNTGGCTCAANGGAGTATNGCGGGCGGACTTCGANGATAGTGATGATACTCATTTCACNCCTGAGGGATTTATTGCTCTNCANGTCCACGGNGGAAANTCTTCCNATGTGAAATGGCGCCGAATCTNCCTGAGGNAATTGTAGATNTNCNAGGCTGTAGGAGGCGAAGGTCCGGCTCTNAAAATCTGTTCTAAACCTTCTCAATCGCTCACCTGAATCGTTACTGATCCGTGAAAGCTCTTCTCTATTCNCTGTTGTCCCTGTCGACACCTCTCTTTGCCGATCCCTTGATCGTCGCACACCGCGGTGCCTCAGGAGACGCTCCGGAAAACACCTTGAGGGCATTCCATCTAGCCTGGGAACAGGGAGCCGACGCTATAGAGGGAGACTTTCACCTCACTCGCGATGGCCGGATTGTATGTTTTCACGATCGAACTACCAAGAAGCTAACAGGAAAAGACCTGACCGTCAGTAAAAGCACGTTAGCAGAACTCCAGACCCTGGATGCCGGATCATGGAAAGGACCGGTCTTTGCTGAAACGAGAATCCCGACTCTTGAACAGGTTCTTGCGTGTGTCCCCCACGGGAAGCGGATTTTCATCGAAGTCAAGTGCGGCCCTGAGATCATTCCCCCTCTTATAAAAGCCGTTCAAAAAAGCGACCTGACCATTGATCAGATTGTCGTCATTTCGTTTCAGAAGAGCGTCGTCAAGGCTCTCAAGAAAAAGCTGCCAGACTGGACCGTCAATTGGCTTTACAGCTTCGATAAAAGAGATCCACGCGATCCCGAAAAAAAAATGCCCCAAATACTCGCAACTCTAGCAGAGATTAAAGCGTCCGGGCTCGGATCCAGCGCTCATCCGCAACTGAACAAGGGTCACGTAGACAGTCTGGTCCGAAAAGGATTTCAGCACCACGTGTGGACCGTCAACGATCCTGTCAAAGCCCGACGCTTTAAAAAAATGGGCTGTTGTTCTATAACCACGGATTACCCGGGGGCACTACGAAAGTCCCTTGATAGACGGATAAAGTCCCCTTCCCGGTAGAGGGGAATCCTGTTCTACGGTCAAATATCTTGCCTCGGGTAAGGAATTCGAGAACCTCCGGCCCGCACGCGGTTAAAAAAGAGCTCCACACTGAGCCACATTCCTGTGCCTCTTATCCCACAACGACATGGCTGGATTCTTCAAGAACCTCTACAACAAGGTCGCGAATCGCTCAGACGTAGATTGGAATGAGCTGGAAGCCGACCTGATCGCAGCAGATCTCGGCGTCAGAACCTCTCTGGAGATCGTGGAAAGCCTCCGCGCTCTTGGGCGTAAAATTTCGGCTGAAGATGTCGTGGAAGCAACCCGCAAGCGAATTTCGGAAATCTTTCCTGCAGACCAGTCAATTATCNATCTTTCCGAAGATGGGCGTCCACTGGTCATTCTCATCGTTGGTGTAAATGGCACCGGAAAGACGACTTCGGCGGCAAAGCTGGCCAACCTTTTCTCTCAGCAGGGAAATTCAGTACTGCTAGCTGCCGCGGACACCTTCAGGGCTGCCGCTGTTGAGCAACTGGAGAGGTGGTCAGAAAGACTCCATATTCCACTCGTGAAAGGTGCCAAGAATGCAGATCCCGCCTCGGTCTGCTATACAGCCCACCAACAGGCTATAAGCAATGGCACTCAGGTCCTGATCTGCGACACCGCGGGTCGCCTTCACACCAGTCATAACCTGATGGAAGAGCTGGGAAAAGTTTGTCGTATCCTTGGCAAGCAGGATGCATGTGCCCCTCATCATACTTTGCTTGTTGTTGATGCGACCACCGGCGGTAATGCACTGAATCAGGCTCGAGAATTCCACAAGGCGGTACCTCTCTCTGGTGTCATCGTCACCAAACTGGACGGCTCAGGCAAGGGAGGCGTGACCGTCGCTATCCAGAAAGAGTTGAATATCGCCCCTCGATTCATCGGCACTGGCGAGGAGCCTGAGCAATTCGAAATCTTCAGTCGCGGGAAATTCGTCGATCAAATTCTCTAGCTGCGGGATTCAAGCGCTGATGCAGGCNGAACATGGCTCCATCGGAGTNACTGCAGCTACTCCGTCAGGGCTACTTCGAGGCGGTAATACCTTTTTGCTCTGTCACTCAAATCACGATCTACTATCTCGTGTTGATTAGGAAGAACCTCTGCTCCCGTATCAATTATTGCCCCGAGCGGAGTCCAATTCTCAAGATCTACACTCCACGAAATGCGATAGAGGCGATCAGGAATACTCGAAAACGTCAGCTGCACGGTTCCGTCACTTCCGGATCTTATCCCAAGCTCTGGAACTGAATTCAGATCAGGCCAGTTGGGATCAAGCCCGATAACATATTCTATGAGATTAGACACCCCATCTCCATCAGGATCTCCCTCGGGCCCATCCTGCCGCCCTCCCGGACCATTTCCCCCGTCAAAAATACTCAGCCCTTTCGCTATTTCCCACCAATCCGGGAGCCCATCAGCATCCATATCCTGGGCAACGGGCACGGAGGGCCCCAGAGCAACGGTGACAACCCGCGTCGCANTTGCGACGATCACATCCCGTAAATTTTCCCTTAGGTTAACCCGGATCCAGTAAACGCCAGGNTCCACCCCTTGCCACCTGTAGTCCCAGAACTGCCGCCTGCCCACAGATCTGACCCCCTCGAATGCCAAGACACCATCACCTTGCTCAATGGTCACTTCAAGANGCTGGGCCCTGTTATCGGTTTCGATTCGAATCGGGATTTCGCGTTGTCCTGGACTTGGAGCTATCACATCCGGGATATATTCCACCCATGGTTGCCCACCTCCGTCAAAGGATGGAGGTTGAACCACATTGACGAAGGAGTCCAAAACCTCAGATGCTCGCACGAGACGCACCGCTGACAATTCGATCCCCGACCTTCTGTGCGTCACTCTGACATGGTGCAGAAAACTTGGATCCCCATTCCATAATCTCGGCATGTCAAAAGACAGNGCATGAAACTCTTCAGTCTCATCACGGATGATACGAAACGAGCCTCGGTCCTGTTGTATCCCCCCTGCCTCAGATCCGCTCGATCTACTCGCTATTGAGATCGTAAATTCGTCGACCAGTTGCGCATTCGAAATGCCCTCGCCCAGATTCTTGGGAAAATAGGCCTTAAGAACATAATTCTCTCCGACCACCTCGCCATCAATCGCAGGATAGCCTATAAAAAAGGCTCCATCCAGCCCATCGGCAACTACATTTCTTGAGAGCGTTGTATACCATCCTTCTGTGTCGTCCGCATTGTTGACCTCAGCCGTCCAGCCGGAGACATCCGCCGATGTGTGCTCTCTCAATCTGACTCGAATCACTGAGGAAACATTACCCGAGGGAATATTCGAGTAGCTAAAACGGAATTCCCGTGGAAAGTCACTCTCCACTCCAGGGTCCGCTACCACCTCCGGAATCTTCACCCATTTACCGGCCCCATTACCATTCCTTGAACCTGTGATTTCATCATCGTTAGCACCGATTCCATCCTCGATAAAAAACCAGGCCTCCGTGACACTCTCATCTGCACGAACAACCACTTCGTAACTCTGCCCATCGAGGGTAGCCCCTTCTGCGGGGAAGACGATTTCTCCCTGCGGCCTCGACCCATCATAGTAAAAGGTCTGCTGAAACGTATTGAACAGCGAGGCCTTACCAGTGCGCTCGAGGAAAGCACGAGCTCTCATAATGTGGAATCCCTCCTCAAGCCCTGTTTCCATCTCAAACGACTGCTGATCTGGCGTCTTAGCGTAATCGTTATGCGGGAAGAACCTGACCCGCTCTCCATTGAATCCATCGATCTGAAAGACTGTCATTCCATGCCGCTTCGCATTGACCTCCGTCTCTCCGCTCGGAAATAGCGGGCTCACGCNCTCTCTCCGNACCCCCACCACGTAACGAATTGTACCCGCCCGACTTCGCTCAATCACTGCCTTCCACCAGCTTCCTCCCTCGGCATCGCCCACCCAGTTGAGGGGAACCGTTGAAGTCGAATCAGCAGAACCGATACCTCCCGCCCCACGGGGCTGAGACCGGTTAATTGTGTAGTAAAGAGATCCCCTGTAGCCTCCCAGACCTGCATTAGTTTTCACATAAATCTCAATTCCAGAGGTTCCTTCCTGATACTGCCGCCCTGCGCCAATCGCTTCGGGAAGAATCGCTTCAGGGTCATGATAAACAAACTGAACTGTATCTGGAGGAGTTTCGTTAATCCCCGTTCCATCGGTTCTTAGAAAGCTCCCAGATCCGATTCTTACCATCCAACTCTCCGCTTCCACCGAAGTAAGCGCACACCGTGCCGTATTTTTTGCCGCAAATTTCTCGGGTCCCATACGCCCGACAAACTCGGGCTGTTCGTATCCCAGAAAGATATCACTACTTAATGCAGGCGGATGATCCCGGAAACCCGGGTCCGTATTCCCTTTCGGACGCCATCCATTAAGATCAATACCTCCATCCAGCTTACAGAGAATATTTGCTGCAGACCGATCTGCTCGAAATACGAAACGCAGGTCGCTAACTTCGGTTACCCTCGGAACGCGAACCTCATACTGAAAATCATTCCCTCCAACGCCACTGAGATCAGCGACCCCCGGGTGAAATCCAGGGTTCGCAAAGGGGCCACTGAAGCCAGCATCACCATCGGGCCCGTCCCGCCTCGTTACGAGGATCTGACTAGCTCGCTCTCCATTCTGAAAAATCTCAATCGGACGCCCTCCACTTTCGCTCCATGGCAGAGATTCCTCCGGGGTTCGGTAGGAGAACAGCATGTAGCTACCCGGATCAACCACCACGTCTTTCAGTTGGGAAGCATACTTGTAGAAACCTACCTGGCTTCCATATCCACGAGCATACTGAAAAAGGTAAGCGTCACCAGAGAATGGGACGGAGGGAAAGGACGTTGATAAATCGCGGCCAGCACCCTCCGCGTAGTTATCGTTCAACATGACGAACGCGACTACCCCCGCCTCATCACTCATCCGCGGATTTTCTCTCTTGTCGATACGTTCGTATGCCAAAAAGTCATTGTCCGCCCACCGCGGCCTCTGACTACCACGAGCAAAGTGCTGGTGGATATAGGCGAGGTTAGGAAGGCGCGTGTCTCCGAACTGCCCTAAAAATGCGGTATTGGAATGTCGGGGAAAAGCGCCACCGCTTCCTTCGAGCGTTCCCGCATGATAATTTCCATCGGTATAGACCAGAGGAAGTCCATCGCGCGTAAAGTAAAGAGCATGCTGTAATTCACGCCTCGCCGCNTAGTCGTTATCGTGGCTCTGGGCATGCATAACCGAAACGTTGGGGCTAAATCCCCCTGCCCCAGGCTGGTCATACCCCGCGAGACTCGCCGATGGATTACCGAGATTTCGATTCAAATTATTACGAAGATCATTATCGATTAGTCGCATACCTGCATCGATATAAGGCCCATACAATGGAGGTTGCCCAAGATGCTCTCCAAAGAACATCGCATCGTCCCTTGGTGCATCGATACTGAAAACCGTATCTCGGTGATTCCGATCAAGGTAACCCCGAGTCAGATTAAACTGCCTTTGGGCCTGCCCGAGAAAACCATAATCAGAGGCGTCTCTATTTTCTCCAAATGTCGAACCAAAAAAATCAGCAGGAGTGTGCTTCACTGCATCCAGCCGGGCGCCGTCGGCTTTGGTCCGGTCGAGTTGCCATCGGAGAGAGCGATGCAGCATGTCTTCCACGATTTCCTCGTAGAACGATTGGTTGCGCTGAAGAAAGGCCCGGGTGATACCATTATCAGGCCCAAAACCCACGTAGGTTCCCTCATTAGCTGCGTGTGTCTGTCCGACCGCCTCGGGAATATAACAATAATATTCAGGATTATCCGGGTGCCGAAGGTAGACAGGCTTGTTCGAGATATCTCCTTCGAACATTCCATGGTTTCNATTTGTTGTCCCCGGCTCTGTCGCAATGTCAATTAGCCCCGAGAGCCCGAGATTCTGCACCTGCCATTCACTCCCCCAATCCCGTGTATTATCCCAGCTCCTGTAGAAACCCTTTCCGGTGATTCGCAGATGAAAATCGCCCGGACGGAACCCCGGGTAGAAGTCCTCAGCGACAGACCTGTCAAAGCCGGGGACATCAAACCCATTATGATTCATAATCGAATCAAAATAGACCCTGATTCCAAAGCGATGGGCGACTTTGATTAGATTGAGAAGCTCCCGCTCAGTCCCGTAGCGAGTTTTCAACGATCCTCTCTGATCCTTGGAGCCGAGGTCAAAGCGATCAAACAGGTCATATCCAACTGAGAAAACTCCACCCGCTTTGGTTGGAGGAGGAATCCAGAGCGATTGATATCCGGCCTCGGCAATTTCCGGAACCTTGTTTGTGAGTTCGCGCCAACTGGTATTGAAGTACTGGAGCATCGCTTCCGCTCCAGCCGGGGGTGCAGTTAGGCACAGTAAAATAACGAGCCGCCAGAGAAGGTTCATGCGGGGATACGAACTGAAGAGAATGATCTAGGTTCAGAGAGAATACCTGAAGGAGATATGCGGCAAAGGAAAACCTGACTATGCTGCCCCGCTTTGGACTTCTCAAAATGAACTCCCTTCCTAATCTACGGGGGTGCCAAACGAGGATTCTGAAATTTTAGAGGATTTGACACGGGCAATTGCCGCGCGTGACGGCAGCGCTTTCCTTTCGGTTGCGGAAAATATTCACCACGCGGACCTCGCAGCCGCCTATGAGGACCTCTCCAGAAAAAGTCAGGCTTGGTTCGTCCGAACGCTTTCATCGGAAGCCTTTTCGGAAGTTATTGCAGAAATCCCGGACCCTCTGGTGGAAGAAGCCTTGGATTACCTTAAGCCGAGCCAGCAACGACAGGTTCTGGAGGAGCTACCTGATGACGATCGCGTAGACGTCCTTCAGGACGTTGAGGATGATGGGAAACGGGAAAAATTAATCGGTCTTCTTGGTGCATACGAAGAGCAGGAACTCACCAGAACTCTACTTGAATACCCTGAGGATACAGCCGGGGGACGAATGACGACCCAGATAGGCAACGTCTCGGTCAATATGACTGTGAAAGAAGCCCTCGATCATCTTCGCCCTGACCTCGAGGATACGGAAACCCTGAGTAGAATCTTCGTTCATGACGCAAACAACAAGCTCGCGGGCAAACTCAGACTGCGCGATCTAACCTTCAGCGCATGGGAGACCCCGGTGGGCTCAATCATGCAANCCATCGAACACACTGTCCTCGCTGATACCGATCAGGAAGAAGCTTCTATCGCAGTATTGAAATATGACCTGTTTGCCTTACCGGTCGTCGATAATGAAAATCGTCTGCTTGGCGTTATCACCTCCGATGATGCAATGGAAATCCTGAGCGAGGAATCAACTGAAGATNTCGAAAAACAGGCAGGACTGACCGGGGAGCAATCAGAGGAAGGCTACCTTAACACCCGGATCACCACTCATTTAAGTCGCCGCGTCATTTGGCTCGTCGGTCTTGCCCTCCTGTCCATCGCAGCCGGGGCGGTGATGTTCCGCTTTGAAGAGACTCTCAAGGGAATTCCGCTGCTCATGCTTTTTCTTCCGATGATCATTGCAGCAGGAGGAAACTCCGGGGGACAGGCTTCCATGGTCGCCATCAGAGCAATGGCCCTGAACGAATTAAGCGGACAAGATGCCCTCAAGGTCGCATGGAAGGAGCTCCGGCTTGGCGCGATGCTGGGACTGATCCTCGGGNCCGCAATTGCAGTTATTGCGATNTTNATCCTNCCNTTTTTNCATCCGGAGGTAGCTCCCGNCATCACATTCCGNGNATTCGGATNAGCNGTCGCAGTCGCTCTTGCAGTTCAGGTTACCGCCTCCACCCTTATTGGCTCCCTNCTTCCCCTTGGNGCCTGCGCNATNCGGCTGGACCCAGCNGTNATAGCTGCACCGGCTGTCACTACAGTGGTGGACGTCTCTGGAATGCTTATTTACCTGCTGGTAGCNAGTACGATGCTTGGTTTGGGGGGATAAAGATTGCCGACCCGTCCCCAAAGAATCTGCCCTCGCAGCTCCAGAACAAGTTCATATTCCGCTTTCAATCCGGAGTAACCACCGCAAGATCGCAGGCACCATGAAGAAGCACCTCGTTCTTGCTGTTGTTTTTCTCTCTGCCCCACTTGTCCATGCCGGAAACCCCGCCCTGGAGATGGGCCGGGCAGCTCGAAACTTTCTCAAAGGCTTGAATTCTGAGCAGAAAGCGAAGGCGACCTTCAAATTTTCCGATGAGGAACGCGAGAACTGGCATTTCATTCCACTGGACCGCAAGGGCCTCAAGCTCAGCGAGNTGANCCCCGCTCAAACCCACTCTGCCTACGCCCTTCTTGCAAGCGGGCTAAGCCAAAAGGGGGTCCTGAACGCCACCAGCATCATGGGATTGGAGGCCGTCCTCGCCGAAATGGAAAATGATCCAGTGAGGCGTGATACCCAGAAATATTATGTCGCGATTTTTGGTGACCCCTCGATCAAGTCAAAGAAAGGGATCTGGGGCTGGAGATTTGAGGGTCATCACCTCTCCCTCAACTATACGATTATCAATGGAAACGTTGTGGCCACTCCCGCTTTCTTTGGAACAAATCCTGCCATCATTAAGAAAGGGCCCATGAAGGGCACCCGACCTCTGGGCCGTCTGGAGGATCAGGCTCGAGCCCTCATGCAGTCCCTGAAAGCAGCAGGCAAGAATGCTGTTTTCTCTGAGAAGCCTCCACGGGATATCCTCTCCAGTCAGGACCGCATCGCAAGCAAGCCGGAGTCTCAGGGAGTAACCGGCGGAGAAATGAACGCTGAGCAGAAGAAAATGCTGCTCGGAGTTCTTCGGGAATTTGCCAGCAACACCCGAACTGAGGTAGCACGACCAGCAATGACCGAGATTGCTGGGGTAGTGGACAAGCTGCGTTTTGCCTGGGCTGGGGGACTCAAAAAGGGAGATCCTCATTACTTCCGCATCACGGATGAGGGTGCGTTCATGGTTGAATACGCCAACACCCAGAATGGAGCAAATCACGCCCACGCCGTTTGGCGACTTTTTGAAGGAGACTTCGGACGGGACATTCTCGGCGATCATCTCAAGGAAGAGCACTCCGAGAAGAACTGATCAGCTCTCTATCGGCGTTTCTGCCACGAATCCGCTGCGAACTGGCGGANAAGCTCCGTAAAACTCTCCCCGGAGGGTTCCAGATCTACAGGGCTTACGTTCCGAGCGAGCTTATGGGCAAGCCTCCTGAGAATAAGGGATTCGTCAGCGGATTCTCTCAAAAGAATACTTCCTTGGTGGAGTAACCCCTTTCGGGTCCGTCGCTGACCAGCTCCAGCAATCTTTTCACCTCGCTCATTAATAAGATCCCACTCCACCGGTTTTTCAAAACACGAGGACGAATCTACATCGTAATCCTGCCTGACGAGCTCTGCCCCATGCCCGCTATTCACCAAGGCAGCCGCCAGCGCGGAGTGAATCAAGCGGTAGCTCTCTACTCCCTTTGCTTTCGNCAGACCATATGATCTGGGAACAACTAGAGTATAAGTGATATCGTTGCGATGATCCACGAGTCCTCCACCAGTTGCCCGGCGAACAAGAGACACCTTCGGCAATAGCTTGCCGGCCTNTTCCACCTCGCCAAAATAGCCCATGCTTCCCCAGGATCCTTTCCAGTAATACAACCGCAGAACAGGAATGTTCTGCGCTAGCAGCCAACTATCAACAGCCATATTCTCAGGCCCGCCGCGCGCCACTGGGTCACACCAGAACCCAAGCTTTTCAAGCTCCAACATGACTCTCTTACCGGGTATCGGGAGCGGGGACCTCGCCTGCTATTGGATTCCCTGAAAGCCCTTCTGCGTAGCGCTCTGCAAGCAAATCCACGACCCCCGGATGCGTAGCAAAAAGACTGCTGGCAAAGGTTCGCAGACCATCAGACTTCTTCTCTGCTTCGTGCCTGATCTCAGCAATATCTCCTCCCGGCCCGGCATGCCTTCCAGGCGATATGAAAAGCATGGACAACACCACGTCCTTTTCGAATTTTTCCTGACCGAGCAAATTTTCGAGAAGAGGCTCATTGAAAGCATACTCATCACCTTCCCGACGCTCCATGGAGGATGCTACCACCACCGAGACACAATCTTTCAACACCTCGGCAAGCTGCCCCGCGACATGATTGCGCACCTTGTTGACAGCAATCCTCGGAGTTCCGTGGTCGACCAGAGTCACCGCGGGCTGCACGAGGCCCTCCTCCTCGATCTTTCTNATCACCAAATCCCCAAGAATGGCAGCTACACGCGTGTCCCCGGGTTCATCGAGCTTTACCATCGACGGCGCGATTCTTACCTCGAGCTCAGGCCAATCTTTACTCATCTCTCTCACTCTCTGNGGCAGATATTCATAAATCGCAGCGCTATGCCCGAAGAAAAACGGGACCACNAGAAAGGAATTCTGACCCTTTTCTCTCTGTTTCTTCAGAAACGGCTCAAAAATCTGGGCAGGAGTGCCGCCCAGCTCCGCCGGATCCACTTTAGTCGAGTGAAGGAGGGAGACGGGATGCACCTCCCCCTCCAACCTCGAACCGAGTGCCTCTGCAATCCGCCTGAGACTCAGAGTTGATTCAGCGCGATGCGAGCCATTGTCTATGAGAAGGGTGCATGGATACGGATTCACGTCGCAGACTTTAGCCCATCATGCCCATATGTCCAAATGCTAGGGCCCCAGAATTGAGACCTCTGTAGCCCCCGGTTTTCACTCTAAAGGAAGGGACTGAACTCACTACTCTCCATTTCCGGCACCGTCTCCCTCCAGAAGGTCTCCCCTCGGGTAGGTGCCTGCCGTAATTTCCACATTTTCAGGAACAATCCCCAACGCTGTGAATTCTTTCACGAGCTTTTCTCCCTCCTCGGGATTAAGACCCACCGCCAACTCGACCTCAACAATCTCGGGAGGATCACCCCTACTGGTGATCCCGGCTAGATAACCCGCATTCCGCTCACGAAGGATTGAGTCGATCTGGTCACCTTTTTCGCTAAAATCATTCAGCANTCCTCCACGAGGGTAGGAAAGCCAGATGAATTCGACGAACTTTGATTCATAACTTGGACTCTCTGTCCGGCTCCGCAGCCATANCGTTGTTCCTGCGACCAGCCCAAGAATCGCTACTCCGAATACCAGCACTCTCAAACGTAAAAATCGTCTCGTCATCAACCTTACGCTCCACGTTAGCAAAAGACTGCCTTATTTCAATCTCGAGCGGATCCCCCCGAATTCAAGATCCTTTCATTACCCGGCATCTACTTCAAACAGTGGAAGTGAATCGAGAATCAGCTGCAGCGCCTCCCGCCTTTTCAGGTCAGTCGCATCAACACTTTGCAGGGCCTCTCTTGCCATCCTGCCAACATCAAAATGAGTCAGGGGACCCCCGAAGGGAGACTGCCTCAGAACCATCCCCCATGATGAGAGAGCCACCGCAGACTTCAGGTTATTACTGGCCAGCGCCCACTCTTTAGGGACAAGGGTTACCGGAACGACCAATTCCTCAGCAGCAATTCCGCCGCGAAGACTCACCCGTGCCATAATCTTCTGGGAGTCTCTCCACTCTCTATTCCGAAGGCGGATCTGATACAGGACATAATTGGATCTTCCAGGGGCGAGTCCGCCAGTAGAGGGACCCCTGTTTGCCGGGACTCCTGGATCCTCCCTGCCGGCATATCCAATCAATCGGTAACTCTTCACAAATTCGGGATCCATGGTCAAAATCACATCCGCTTCACTCGCAACAACTCTGTCTGAATCATTTTGTAAAAGGACTCCCATGATCGCCAAGTCCTCGTCCCAGGGACACGAGGCAAATTCCACGGAGAGCTTAACTCCTCCAACGCTAGCCCCCCTGTCATCACTGTAGGAAAGGTGGTTGATTAACTCCTCGATTCGTACGCTTCCCCTCGGCGGCAATTTTATCTCGCCCCGAACAAACCTCTCCACGACATGATAACTTGCTGTTCCTGATACGATTGGCACGACCGATTGCGGCTTTGCATCTGCCGATATGAACGGATTATCAGCCATTGGTGCGATGTGACTGAGCAGAGAAAGTTNAGCCTTCTCGGCNGCAGCCTCAACCTGCTCAGCAAACCCCTCGGGATTGTCATCCCAAAGCGCCTTCAACGCGAGATACTCCTGCTCGATGAATTCCCGTGGCACTTCCGGAAGAATGACCGATATATCCTCGTTCTGGGCTTCCACAGCGACGCCCTCTCCCGCAGCCGTCGATCTTGTTGCTTGAGGAGCATTTCCCAGAAGGATCTGCCTTCGAACAGTCTCCCGATANCCCAAGCTGACCGAATTGGAGGTTGCGGCAGCACCCGTCTCTTCAACCGGAATCTGCTGCATCACCCACAGGGCGCAGCCCACCAGTCCAGCTGCCACTGCGGCAATGGAGGCAGGTCGCAGCCAATCACGCCGCCGTGATTGCATCGAAATCACCGTCTCTGGTACTGGANCGCGCCCTGCTTTTCTGATCGCTTCCCGCCTCGACTCTCCGAGCTCAAAGACCTCGGAACGAAAACCCTCACGCATCAGGGCTGNCAACTCTTCAGTCTCCAGAAGCGCCGCTTGCACATCAGCATCTTTCGCTGCAACCCGTCGAAGCACATTCATCTCATGCTCTGGGAGCTCGCCCAGAGCAAAATCCGTCCAACGGGAATCTTCATGGTTAATATGTTTCATCACTTTGAAAGGCGGTTCTCCAGCAGATCTTCCGGCAAAAGCGAACGCAGGCGCTTCAACCCGGTATGAAGCAGGAATCCTACATTACCTACAGCGAGTCCTGTAGCCTCGCTGATTTCCTTATAGGAAAGTTCCTGCTGGAATTTCAGCCTGATGACTTCCCGTTGGTTTTCGGGAAGTTGTTCCAGGGTCTTCATGACCAGAGATACACGTTCGTCCCAGTCAGCAGTATGATCTGGCGAACTGGAAGTCTCCTTCTCCCTTACCAGCTCCTCATCTTTTAACAGTATCAGTCTCTTTTCTTTTCGTAAGATATCGAGAGCACGATTTCTGCAGACCGTATAAAGCCATGCCTTAAGACCGCGCCCCACTTTCTCCCGGTCCTGCTGATACAACCGTATAAAGGTATCCTGAACTACGTCCCGAGCCCGCTCAAGATCGTGCACGATACCCATCGCATATCCTATGAGGGGCCTCTCATAGCGCGCGAGCGCCGCTTCAACAAATTGCTCGCGGGTNTCACCCATTGCATCTTTCTGGCCCATTCTGATCCACGNTGTAACTTGAACGAACGATNCCGGAAAACCTTAGGAAGTTTTTACANAAAATAGCATCATTATGGAGCTTCGGAATCAGCCGGGCTCTCATGGACAACCCTAAGCCTCTTCCCCCTGAGTCACAAAATAGGAGAGATTCTCAAGCTCCAGAGCCAAATCAACATTGTTTACGGTCACAGGTTCGGGCACCTCCAAAAGGTTCGGAGAGAAATTAAGAATCCCCTGCACACCAACCTCAACCAGCTCATTGGCGACTTCCTGGGCAACCCCTCCAGGGACACAGAGTATGGCAAGTTTGATTCCATTATCCGTAACAAAACTAGCAACCTCGTCGTGCTTATGGACCGGCACTGAAACTCCTCTCGCAATGACCGCCTCCGGGTCGGCGTCAAACGCAGCAACCACTTCAAAGCCTTCTTTCTCAAAACCACGATACCTCAACAGCGCAATCCCGAGGTTTCCTGCTCCGACCATTACGACGGGCTGCAAATGCTCCCGCCCCAGAACGTCCCGGATTGCATCACGGAGTTCCTCGACGGAGTAACCAAGCCCTCTCGTCCCAAATTGTCCAAAATACGTCAGATCCTTGCGCAGCTGAGCGGGCTTGACTCCTGCAGCTCCGGCCAAGGCCGAGGAGCTCACGGTCTCCATTCCATTTTCCTGCAGCTTGCTCAGACAGCGCTGGTAGATTGAAAGGCGATAAATCGCCTTCTTTGGTATCTCAATCTTTTCCACTCGAGCTTAGAGTCCATGCCGAACCATGGGAGGTCAAGGAAAGGATCAATAGACTCTGAAGACAAACCGTTTATGTCACCTTGGAATCAGGCTATCTTCTGGCATCATTGGAAAAAATGCTCTTCCTTGATTTTGACCTTCCGAAACCCACACCGCCCGTCTTCACTTTAATGAGGTGAAGGAACTAAAGGATGGCATTCGTTCTCACGTCCGCATCGACTTCAAGGGCAACGTCCACAAGACGTTTAGAGGTCACCACAAAGCCCAGCGATGTGAGAATGAAGTTCGGATTCTCCGCGCCCTCGAGAGCAGATCCTGTCCCTATGTGCCCCGACTTCTGGAGTATTATCCTGAACAGCATTATATCGTTACCACCAATTGTGGCCAACCAGCACCAGATATTTCACGACCTAAATCAGACATCCTGTTTGCGGATCTGGAGAGTGAATATGGAGTACGTCACGATGACCCCGAGCCCCGTAATGTAACCTACTGCCAGCAATTGGGCCGTTTTTGCCTGATCGACTTCGAACTTGCTACCCTGCTCCCTGAGCCAACAGAAAACCGCAACCGACCGCGTAGGCTTTGGAAGGTCAGTTGGTCCTCACGTTCCGAGGGTGGAACGATGCGCGAATCCAATGACGATGCTTTTCTGGCTCTCGAGGTTGGCCCTCAGCGCACCACTAAATACGACGCTCACGGAGAAGCTCTCCTGCAACCCTCTCACCTCGTTCTTGCAGTCTCCGATGGAATGGGCGGAGGATCAGCTGGTGAACTTGCGTCAAGGCTGGTTCTTTCTTGGGTNAAACGAAATTCTACGGAACTATACGAGACCCTTCAGGACGCAGATACAGACCGAACGTCCAATGTCCTGAATCGCCTGATGAATGAGGCCCACAATGGATTGAATGACCTTGCCGCTACGGAATCCTCCCTCAAGGGAATGGGGGCTACCCTTACTCTCGTATGGCTCACTCCCGGAGAACTTGCTTTCGCACACATCGGGGACTCACGGCTCTACCTTCGGCGTTCAGGGAAAACGACGCAGCTGACTCAGGATCATTCTCGCGCCTGGGCGGAATGGAAGCGAGGCGGCCTGACTGAATATGCCTACAGAGCCCATCCCAGAAGAAGCGCCCTGTCGGACGCTCTCGGCGGAGGACATAACAACATCCTGCCTCAGATCGAATGCCGGTCTCTCCAAGACGGAGATCGCCTCTTGCTTTGCACCGATGGAATCATTGACGGACTGTGGGAAAAAGGGCTCGCCGCCGAGCTTTCCTCCGGGGGTGAGGCCAAAGAATGCAGTTTCCAGATTCTACGCCGTGCGAGGGAAAGTAGTAGCAGAGATGACGCGACCGTGATTGTTGCAGATATTGCCGAACTTTGAGCTTTTCCGCCGGAGAATTTCGCTCAGCTTGGCACAGACCCTGCTTCAACGGGGTGCAACTNGAACCTGACTGCATGATTTTTCTCCAGAGAATCACTGGAGTCAGGGACCTGAGCGCATAACTACTAGAACACGACAATGGCAAAATACAAATTGGATTACATCTGGCTGGACGGGTATTCTCCCGTCCCCAATCTCCGGACTAAATGCTGTATAAAGGAATTCGATTCCTTCCCGGAAGTCGCGGACCTTCCCGAATGGGGGTTTGATGGCAGCTCTACTCAGCAAGCTGACGGAAGTGACTCTGACTGCATCCTTAAACCAGTAGCTGTTTATCCTGACAGTACGAACTCGAATCAGGCCTTAGTGATGTGCGAGGTCATGCTTCCAAATGGAAACCCGCACCCAACAAATACCCGTGCCACAATCCTTGATGACGACGGAGCTTGGTTTGGGTTTGAGCAGGAATATTTCCTGACGCAAAATGGCGTTCCCCTCGGGTTTCCCCCGGAGGGGTATCCTGAGCCCCAGGGTGAATATTACTGTGGAGTTGGCTTTAAGAACGTTTCGGCTCTCGGCCGGCAGATTACCGAGGAGCATCTCTGGCAGTGCCTGCATGCAGGGATAAACCATGAGGGTATCAATGCCGAGGTAGCGAAAGGGCAATGGGAGTTTCAGGTCTTCGGAAAGGGATCGAGAAAAGCTGCTGATGATGTCTGGGTCGCAAGATTCCTTCTCCTTCGCCTCTGCGAGGAATACGGGGTTGATGTCGATTGGCACTGCAAGCCTCTCGCTGGAGACTGGAATGGCTCCGGGATGCATTCAAACTTCTCCACAACCTACCTGCGCGAAACCGGAGGCAAGGAGTATTTCGAAGCTCTCATGGCCGCCTTTGAGGCTCATTGCGAAGAGCATATCGCCGTCTATGGACCCGACAACCATTTGCGCCTCACTGGCCTCCATGAAACGCAATCCATCGACAAGTTCTCCTATGGGGTCGCGGATCGGGGTGCTTCGGTTCGAGTGCCACATGCTTTCGTTAACGATGGTTACAAGGGCTACCTCGAGGATCGCAGGCCTAACTCGCAGGGTGACCCATACGCCATTGCGAGCCGGATCCTTCAGACCATTGCCACGGTTCCCACGGGGTCATAACACCGACTCCCATCGGATATTTTTACACGGCCAACCTCCTTTGAGGTTGGCCGTTTTTAGTCCTCGAGGTGGCACCTGACAGGAACGGGAACCGGTTACAGATCTTCCCGCCGCGGGCATACACGGCACCTGAGGACTCTGGCTGAAAGACCCGGAGAACCACTCGAATCCCGAGCTTTTGATCTCAGTTAGTAAAGCACACGCAAGGAGAGCTTCACCGCAGGCAGGTTTTTCAGTAAACTCCCAATGTTTTCTGTGAAAAGACGCTGGCTCATCGCACTCTACGGCTTCCCGATGATCGTATTCATTGGAGCGATCATCCCCTTCGCTCTTAATGATTTTGATCTGGAAATCAGTAGTCTTCTCTACAATGAGAAAGCACAGCTTTGGACATTCTCTGAAGCATTTCCGTGGTCCCAAATCCACCGCTTTGCTGCGCTGCCGGCTATCTTGACCGGCACCATCGCGCTATCCGTGCTTACCCTGAGTTTCATGCGAGAAAGGTTCGCGCCTTTCCGCAAAATCTCCCTGTTCCTCATCATAACCTTGATCGTCGGTCCCGGCCTGTTAACTGGCGCGCTGGTGGGACAACTTCGTGAAAGGCCTCAGCCTTCCGAAACAGTTCAACTAGGGGGCACGCAGGATTTTGGACGAATCATAGTATCTAGCTCATCTGCCGGAGGACGTTTTCATGGCGGTGGACTTTGCTCTGTCGGATTTTATTTCTTCGGATCGGGTATCTTGCTTCTTGTCAATCGCAGGAAAAANTGGGGTGCCGGAGTAATTCTTGCCGCTGGTATTTACGGAATCGCAATCGGAGTTTCATCCATGGTTCAGGGCGCATGTTTCGCTGGAGATGTCCTTGTATCTGCAGCTCTCTCTTGGCTCTTCTCTGTGGTGGCGGTTCATGCCCTCGGACTTCACCGGGGAATTCTTTTATCTTCACGGATGCAAGTGGCACTTCCTCTTCCACGCTGGGCATCTCTGGGCATTCTACTGAGTCTGCTCTCAGTTACAGGGATGATATGCCTCGCCTTCCCGGCCTCAGGGCTTACTTCCACGCCGTTGCTCGCTAATTCCAGTGGGCGCCTCCCCGACACGGTCCACCTCGACCTCGATCTCCGAGGAGATCTCGAGATTACCGGTGGAAAGGAACTTCTTCTTGAGACTGAATTCAGAGGTATCGGATTCCCGGGCTCTAGGCTGCGAACGAATTCCCGATCCATCGAAGATGGAACACATATCGGGCAACGCAGAGATGGGTATCTGACAAAGGTGAATGTTCTGAATCGGATCTCTCTTCCCCCGAACCGTGTTTACCGGATCACTCTCGGGAAAAAGGTCATTTCGGTTGTAGCGCTTCCGCCCCAGCCAGACCGCANNCCNGGCTTNTTTGCCCATGTCTGGCTCACCTCGGGTTTNNAAACCAAGCTTCTGAACATCAAAGGNGAANCNNTCGCTGAGGACTTTTTCGGCNGNCGCACACGCTCTTTCCGCATCGAGTAATCCNGAAAATACCGGATTCTTCCTCGCTTTTGATCTGTTGGCTTCNGCATTTTCTGCGCTATTCCTTCTGCAGACAAATTTGCCGATCTTCTCCATGCACCAGTTCAAGTATCATCAAGGGGCTCTCCACTGCGAGGAAGTCAACCTCGAGACTCTCGCCCGAGATTATGGAACTCCCCTATACGTCTACTCCTCTCAGACGCTTCGGAATAACTACAAGAGCCTCAACGAAGCCCTTGGCGATCTTGATCATCACATCGCGTTTGCAGTCAAAGCCAACTCGAACCTTTCAGTCCTCAGACTACTGGCTGAACTGGGAAGCGGATTCGATATCGTCTCCGGAGGTGAATTATTTCGCGTAGTCAAGGCTGGCGGAGACCCACAGCGTTGCTCCTTCGCGGGTGTGGGGAAAACCACTGAGGAGATACGCTATGCTTTGGAGCAGGGTATTTACTGTTTCAATATTGAATCTCTGGCTGAGCTTGAGTTCATCAACAACGTTGCTGAATCAACATCCCACACAGCTCCTGTCGCCGTGCGAATCAATCCGAATGTCGATGCTCAGACACACAAATATATTTCAACAGGAAAGGCTGAGAATAAATTCGGAATTGATTACGAAGAAACCATGAAGGTCTATGAGAGGGCATCTGCCCTACCTCATATTCAGATCAAGGGAATACAGATGCACATTGGCTCTCAGCTCACCAATGTATCTCCCTTCGTGGAGGCAGTTAAACGAGTCATTCCGCTGGTGGGGGACTTACAAGAGAAATACGGCATCGAATTCTTCTCTATCGGTGGCGGAATNGGAATTGTCTATGAGGATGCACTTGCCTCCGGCCCATCGAGCTGGTGGAGCGAACACGAAGACCCACCACTATCTCCTGATGTTTATGCACGAGAACTTGTTCCCCTGCTCGCACCTCTGAAAATGAAAATCGTCCTCGAGCCGGGACGCTATATGTCCGGNAATGCCGGTGTGTTGCTAACTTCCTGTCTCTATGAGAAAAAGGGTAGCGCAAAGACATTCAAAATTGTCGATGCAGGAATGAATGATCTTATCCGCCCCGCACTCTACGAGGGTCACCATGAAATTGTTCCCGTTCTTCAGAACCAATCAAAAACCACTATCGTCGGTGACGTGGTGGGCCCAATTTGTGAAAGTGGGGACTTCTTCTGCCAAAATCGGGAAATTGCTGATGTTCAGCGGGGCGATCTCATAGCGCTTATGAGCGCAGGGGCCTATAGTTTCACAATGGCTTCGAACTACAACTCCCGGCCTCTGCCAGCTGAGATACTGGTGGACGGAACAAGGTCCACGGTAGCAAGGAAAAGACAAGAATGGTCGGACCTGGTTGCGGGGGAGCTCTAACGCTGAAATTTCCGGGAACGCTACCTCTTGGAAAAGTCTTACCTAATTTCAAGAACAGGATCGCCTAACTCTTCCATGATGGGATTGACACCGAGCCCCGGCTCGGCTGACGAAGCCATCCGCCCTTCCTTGCGTTGCGGAGGCCCGTGAGCGATGGACTTGGTAACGTAGCTATTGAAATCTGTGGCCGAAAAAAGAAACTCAGCGGGCGTACTATGCGCGAGGTGAGATATTGCAGCGGTGACAATATCCCCTCCCCATGTATCCTCGAGGGTCATTGCCACACCTAGCGACATACAAAGGTCCCGGGCCTGTCGAGCCCTCGTCAACCCTCCAAACTTACTGATCTTGATATTAACTACATCCATCGCGAGATCGTGTGAGGCTCTGAGAATTTCAGGGATTCCATCAATGACCTCATCGAGAATGAAGGGGTGAGTCGCATTCCGCCGGATGGATAGACAGTCCTCATACCGCAAACACGGCTGTTCAATATATACATCAACATCACTAACTGCACGAACAACTCTCATGGCCTCGTGTTTCAACCACCCGGTGTTTGCATCGGCGACCAACTTGTCGCCCGGCCCCAGGCGCGCTGCAACCTGATGAATACGTTCAATGTCGAGGTCAGGGTCTCCTCCTACCTTCAGCTGAAATCTTCGGTATCCCTCACGTTTATAGGACGCTACATTATCCGCCATCGCCTCAGGGCTCTCCTGCGAGATCGCGCGATAAAGCACAAAATCGTCGCCGTAGGCCCCACCCAGCAGCGTGCTCACAGGAAGATCAGACGCTTTACCCAGAATATCCCAACAGGCCATATCGATAGCGGACTTCACGTAGGGATGCCCCTTCATTGCGGAATCCATAGTTTGATTGAGCCGGTCTAAATAGAGAGGATTCTCTCCAAGGAGGTGAGGTCCGAGCTCAAGGATCCCCGCCCGAACACCACCTGCATAGGATGGGAGGTAAACCGGGCCCAGAGGGCAAACCTCTCCAACGCCATGGATCCCAGCGTCTGTCTCAATCCTGACCACGGTACTATCGAATACCGCGACCGATTTTCCTCCTGACCACTTATAATTACCCTCATGCAGGGGCAGGTCTACTTGCCAGGCAGTTATCTTGGAGATTTTCATTACGTGACGAGGTTCTACTCAGCGAATCGGAGATGGGCAAGCGGCTAGAACTCTATGGNGGTCACCTTCACTCTGTCTCTCGTCTATGCGTTGACGGCATATCGAGTCATCCCTTTGCAATCATCTTGCTTCCATCNTTTACCCGAGGACGAAAACAGCTCAANTTTCTCTGNCAGGCGACATCTGAAAGTCTTTTTCTCCTCAGNTTTTCCGTGTCCGGGATCACAATACTCACTGCTCCTCCCTGCTTCAACGCATCCGACCCATTCCCGCTTTACTCCAGTATCATTTTCTAGTCTTCATCCTCGCTCTCACTGCCGTCCTGGGAAACGTAATTTCTCTGGAGGCTCCATCTCTGGTGTTCTGGCGAGTTATGATCGCAGGGCTAACCATGCTTGCCTGGCTCGCCCTCACCTGCCCCGGGATGCTTTGTCTCTCCCCACGCAGAGCATTAGCAGTATTCAATGTCGGCCTTCTTCAGGGCGCTCACTGGGTCTGCTTCTTCCTATCTGTTAGCCTCTCGAGCGTCTCTGTTGCACTTGCCGCTTTTGCAACAACCTCGTTGTTCACATCCATCTCGGAACCCCTTATCGAACGCAGGACATTCCGACTCGGAGAGCTTCTCTGTGGTGGAATTGTGATATTCGGTATTCTTCTCATCACGGGCGGGATTGAACCGAACCATCAGTCTGGACTCTTAGTGGGACTCGCAGGGGCCCTGCTTCATGCAATCTTCCCGATACTTAATCGCGATCTCGTTGCCAGAGGGACACCTCCAAAAAGCATGCTGCTCTACGGAATGGGAGGTGCCTGCCTCATGTCTGCCATCACGCTTCCTTTCTTCTCTCCCTATCACCTACAGCATCCCTCCGGCAGCGACTGGATTCCCCTTCTCACTCTCGCCGTTCTTTGTACTACGATTGCGCATACTTGGAATATACGGCTTCTTCGCAGGATGACGGCCTACACCGCTAACCTCACAATGAATTTTGAACCCGTCTGGGGAATCCTTCTCGGCGCTGTCATCTTTCGGGAATATACCGGACTGAAAACGTCTTTTTATCTCGGCGCACTCCTCATCATTCTCGCCAACTTTATAGATCTGTGGCTTAAAAGAGCTCGCGCATCCCAACCATAGCGACACAGATCCCGGGAATTTCGAGGTTCCTACATTCGGAAAAGGCCTCCCCTCTTTCCGGCTAGGGATACCGCTCCTACAATCGAGATGCCGAGAAAGGCCATAGCCCATACCCCGAGCGCTGAGGCTAACTCATATCCATTACCAAGGGTATTAAGAAGAGCATAGATCGCCTTGGTGATCGGGAAATGTTCAGCCTGTTGTGCAAGAATGAGACTGTCACTAACTTCAAGCATCGCGAAAGCAAAAGCCAGAATTCCGCCTGCCAGAAGATTTGCAGAAAGCAACGGCAGCGCAATACGCCTCATCATTCGAATCGGCGGCGCCCCAAGACTCAAAGCTGCCTCCTCCAAGGTCACATTACTTTGCTGTAAACCGGCAACAGCAGCTCTGACAACATAGGGCAGGCGCCGAACCGCGTAGGCAATGATAAGCAGGGCGGCTGGGTTCCCGTTAATCCCAATAAGAAACGAAAAGGCCCGGCCCTCCTGTGCGAGCGCTAGGTATCCAAAGGCCAGAACGAGACCGGGAACCGCCAGCGGAAGCATTACGAGGGCGTCCAAAAGAGCTCTTCCCCGGATCGTACTNCTCACAATCACCCACGCAATGGCAAGCCCGAGCACCAGATCAACAACCATGGCTCCCGATGCATACAGCAGGCTGTTCTGAATGGAGGGCACTACTAGGGGATGACCAAGGGCCTCTTCGTAATGAGCGCCCGTGAGCTTCTCCGGAAATACCGATCCATACCAGTCAGTCGCGGAGGAAAGAAGAATCACGCCCACGTGAGGAAGTGACGCCAGAAGAAAGACCCCGACAAAACCAAGGGTGATAGCCCAACCCTTCCAGCCCCTTAGCACCCTCTCGACGTTCCGCCCCTTGGGCCGGGGCGCCGTCCCAAGCCTCGAGCGCCCGAGAAGAGCCTTTGAGAGCAGAAATACCGTGGAAGAAATAATCAACATGACCGCGACCAAGGCATAAGGAAACGGATTACTCTCGAGATCTTTCAGCCCATCGTAGATTTGAACAGGCGCGACCCTCGAGTAATCAAAGACCAGTGGCACTCCCAACTCTGTGAAGGACCAGATAAACACAATAGCTCCTCCAGCAAAAATACCGGGCATCGTCAGAGGCATGGTAATTCTCCTGAGCCGCCTCCATGGCGAGCACCCCAGATTCTGAGCTGCCTCCTCCATGGCCGGATCAAGATGCGCGAGCGAAGCCGCAATATTCATGTAGAGGATAGGGTAAAGATGGAGGGCATTCATCACCACGATTCCCCAGAAGCGTCCCTCTCCCAACCAGTCCACCGGGGAAGCAGGATCCATCAGCCCCAAGTTGTCGAGAAAGGCATTGAGAGCGCCCTTAACCCCCAGCATCTGCTTCACTCCAACCGCTCCCACAAACGGAGGAAGGACAAGCGGCACAAGAATCAAAGCCGACAAGGGGCCCTTCAAAGGAAACCGATAGCGATGAGTCAGCAGAGCAAGAGGAAATGCAATCAATAGCGTAGCCAGCGTACTCGTCACACCAAGCAGAAGCGCATTCCAAAGCCCCTCAAGATAGACCGGGTTTACAAAAACCTGCGAAATGTAATCCAGAGTCAACCCTCCATCGCGATCGACGAACGCTTCACCGATCACCATGATCACCGGGAAAAGAAAAAAGATGGCAAAGAACAGGGTAACTACCGCCGTCAGAATAATAGCCTTTCGACTGTTCATAGCCCCTCCTCCGCGAGACGACGCGCCTCCTTGTAATTCTCCCGGAAAAACCCACCAAGCTGATTCATGAGCTTTACCGCCTCAACCTTGCTCGTCTTTAACGACGCTTTGATTGCCCCCCCGGCCAATCCATAGGCAACCGCACTAACGTCATGAAAGCGAGCTGTCGCTTCTGGAGGAAAATCAGCTTTGATCAATGCAGCCCACGCGGCCTTCATTTCATCATGCGGGTCAATACACATGACCCGGATGATTGTTCTGAGTGGAGAGAATAAATGCCCGGTTAACTTGCGATCGTAGGAGAACTTTTTAGCGGCCTCAAAGGGCATCGCCTCGCCATCAATCATAGCATCGAGGGAGTCTCCACTATAGAGATCCGGACGGATTGGAAGGCGACGCAGCGCTCGATATTTTGGACCGGGCACAGTTCCTGGAGGGGCTGCCCAGAGCATCTGCCCCTCTCGCGAGAGGACAAACTCTACAAAGGCTTGGGCGAGCTCAGGATGAGGAGCTCCCTTCAGCACGGCAACCGGATCCACACTGATCGAGCTGCCCCCGGCGGGCATGATGTATTGCAGGCGGGAAGACCCATCTGGTTGCTTCAGCGTCTCGCTTGTGGTCCGTCCGTAGAAGTCAATACACATCCCGGCAACCGCATTACCCTGAGCGACATCCCGGGGAATCTTAGCAGAGCTATCAGTAAAATACCGGGCATTTGCGCCAATCCGCTGAATCAGGTTCATACTGGCCTTCCAGCCACGGGATACCACTCTGTCCCATTTTTCTTCGGGTGGAGCGAGGGAAAGCTCTTCCTGAATTTTTTGCTGCACGAGCATCTCGAACGATTTTGTTACCGAGGAGCTCTTGGTTGTGTCGGCAAGGGCAATCCCATGAATATAACCCGGGTCGCCAAGATCATCCCAGCTGACCGGCTCAGGAAGCCCCCGCTCAAGCAGAAGATCCGTGTTGTAGCAGATTCCAAAGCTCGAAAGCACGGACCCAACCCACCTATGTTCAGGGTCGTAGAAGGTTTCCCCACTCAGGGTTGGTGGAATACCCCCCTCCTTAAACAAATCACTCCGGGTTTCAAAGATTCGCAGTTTTTCAAAGCGGCCCTGCTTGGCCTGAATCGCAAAATCATAGGCGCCGCCTCCGAAAAAGACATCGATCCCACAACCCACCTTTCCCAGCTCTGCCGCGGCCTCAAAACCGTTACCGATGACTCTCACACATTCAGATGTGCCCCCGGGAACAAGAAAATTTACGTAGACGCTGTCGCCAGATCGTTCTTCCCAATAAGCTGAAAAAGCTTCTCCAAATTCACGACGCAAAGTCTCTGTATGAGGTGTGATGACATCCAGCCTGAGGTCTGCCTGATCAATACCATCGGAATCTGTGTCGCGTAACGCCAGTGGCGCTGCTACCGCGCCGGTGAGCAAACCCACTATAAGGAAATTCTTCTTCCAGTTACTCATCATCTCGAGTCGCCTGAATTTGGAATTCTAGTCACGAAGTAGAACCACATCCTCCGCTTGTATTTTCAATCCAACCTGAGCTCCCTCCTCGAGAACTGCTCGCGGGTTCATTTCAGAAACCTGCATCTCTATCCCCTCAGCGATTTCTACCCGATATTGAATACTCTCACCGAGATACATCTTCTCCATTACCTTTCCATTAAACTGTGCTCCCTGTGGCGAAAGCCGTATGGCTTCCGGCCTGATTGAGACTTGAACCTGATCTTCTAACGCTGGCAGCCATTCATCATCTGTAACTCTGCCCATCAATTCCCCTGCCTTCGTCTCCACTGCCACTCCACCCTCGCTCGCGATCCTGCTGACTTTTCCCCTGAGCAGGTTAGTCTCCCCAATGAAAGAGGCCACATACGAGGTCTTCGGATTTCTGTATACCTGCTCTGGACTACCCACCTGCTCAACTCTCCCNCCNTCCATCACCGCGAGACGATCCGCCATGGAGAGGGCNTCTTCCTGATCGTGTGTNACATAGACCCCTGTCANCCCGTTCTCTTTCACGATTCGGCGAATTTCCGAGCGCATCTCCAGTCTTANTTGGGCGTCTAAATTCGAAAGCGGTTCATCAAGGAGAAGGCACTTGGGTTTCACCACGAGAGCTCGAGCCAACGAGACACGTTGTTGCTGACCACCCGACATCTGGTCAATTCCCCGGTCCTCAAAACCGGGCATGCGCACCATCTCAAGAACCTCCTTTACGCGCTCCACGATTTCACTCTTGGGAACTTTCCGCTCTTCCAGACCAAATCCAATATTCTGGCCTACTGTCATGTGGGGCCAGAGTGCGTAACTCTGAAAGACCATTGCCGCCTCCCGTTTATGAGTAGGCAGAGCAGTAACATTCTCCCCTTCAAAAAAAATCTGACCAGAAGAAGGCTCCTCCAGTCCGGCGATACAGCGAAGCAGGGTAGTCTTTCCACATCCGCTTCCTCCCAGCAGAAAAAACAACTCCCCGGCCTCAACTCCCAGACTCACCCCATTCAGCGCCCGAACCTCTCCAAAATCCTTTACGATTGAATCTGCGCGAATGGCATCCATAAAAAATCAACAGGGCTAGTAGTCCGTTGTCCACGCCCATTGGCAAGATCAATCCTTTCACCATTTAACCACTCACGAAAAAAGCGGTGAACCCCGAAGGATTCACCGCCTGCAAAATCACTTTTTTCCCTAGGGGGACGCTGCCTCGATTACAACATTGTCTATTGTAAGACCGCTGAAGGCATCAGCCGTACCGTCGCTGACAAAGTTAAATTCCACGCGAGCGGTCTCACCAATCACTGCTTCAGGAACAGCGATGGAAAGAGTCTCATAATCGGTATCAAAGAGGCTCATATCAATGCTGACCTCCAATCCCAGCTGCACATCATCGCCAACCCTTCTGAAGACGATTGATGCAGCATCTCCAAAGCCGTCTGCATCACGGTAAGCATCGAAGGTTAACTCTGCAGCCTGAAGACCACTGAAATCAATTGGAGGAGAGAACAGAGACACATCGGAGTCCTGACCATAATCTCCCAGATTCGTGGACCACGCGNTTCCGGATCCATCAGCCCCTGTCAGGGGACCGCTTGTCCCCGAGGGAGATCCAATTTCCCACCGGGTGTTGCCTGCCCCATCGTTTATCACGCTGGTCCAATCCCCTACCCCGGACTCAAAATCATCCGAGAAAAGAGCCGGAGCTGGACTGGCAAGAAGCTTGAAAAGGCGGAAATCTCCCGCCGGCCGCGCAATACTCCGGGTATTGAGTGGCGGTGTCCCGGGCAGGCTTTCGAGATCTGCGACCGGAGTCCAAGTTGACGGGTCGGAATTGCCCGCCGGATCATCACTGGCAACCACCGTATAGACTTCAGAAGCTAATCCTTTCCACTCGAAATCAATGGTTTCTCCGCCATCAGGACTCGATACTACGAACTGGTACGGATCTCCCGGACTCGTACAGATACCGTCAAAGAAGAGAGGCCGCTCTTGCTCGAAAGCCGCCTGGATTTCCNCGTCCGTCCAGACGGAGTCGTAAATCTCGACCCGGGCGATCGTCCCTGAAAAAGGAATGGGCGTACTATTCACGCTCCCGGCGTCACTCTCGGACCCAAGGCACACCAAGGTGGGATTCCCATCATTATACGATGCATGCACGTTAAGAAGATTCGGGTGCTCCTCGCTGTTGCTGAATTCCCCATCAATGAAGACCCGGTCTTCCAAACCGTCGTATACCCACGATAGCTGCGCCCAGCGCCCCTGCGTCGCAAGGATATCACTNCCATCTCCATTTGGACCCCATCCCACATCAGGCTCATTAGGATTATCTACCGGTCCACCGCCCCAGTGTCCGATTGCACCAAAGGTCGGATGGGTTCCCTGGTGCATCCCGGAATTTGAGCCTAACGGNCCACCACGATGTCCCCACGAAACCACAGCCTCTTCATTACCAAAAGCAGGATTAAATACCCACGCTCGAACGGTATAGGTTTGATTTCCAACCAGACCAAGTGTCGGAGCATCTACCGCGGCGGTCATCTTGTCGCCATTAAACGCCAAACCCTGAACCTGAACGTCCGGATTATCATTCGCGGGATGACTGGCAACTTCAACTTGCCCGATCAACGTGCTGAATGGACCAGCCTGCCCCCGGTTGACTACTGATTCGACGACCGTTCCATCAACCAGGTCGAGACAAGTCATATCCACTTTCACGATCTGGTCGCCAGGAAATTCGGGCTTACTGTTGGCGTCGAGAGGGTTTGTCTGCAACCGGTCTTCCGCGCCGTCAGTAGATCCATCGCCATCCGTATCAGCATTGAAAGGATCAGTCCCAATCTGCAATTCCTCCAAGTCACCAAGGGCGTCTCCATCGGTATCAGCGACCAAAGGATCTGTTCCCGCATCCGTCATGCCGTCAACGAGAATTCCTGTTCCGGTTTCAACACTGTCGAGTAACCCATCTCCGTCAGTGTCTTCATCCAAAGGATCCGTTGGAGCAGACTGCCCACCGACCAGGCGATTTAATTCCTCTCCGTCACTTAAGCCATCGTCATCGCTGTCAGGATCGCAGGGATCTGTCCCAAATCCCAGTTCTGCCCTATTGGACAGGCCGTCACCATCAGGGTCCGAATCAGCATCTACGACATTTTTGTCCATNCAGTCATATTGATCCTCAACGGAGTCGACTATGCCATCGCCATCCACATCATTGACATCGAGGAATCCGTCAAAAAACAGCGAACGTTCCGCATTGAAGGCCGTGCGAACCTCCTCGTCTGACCGGGCTATGTTTTCAANAAGCACCTTTGCGATCGTGCCACTGAACGCGATAGGGGTAGAATTCACATTCGCCGAGTTACTTTCTGATCCAAGCGCAAAGGGTGTCGGACTACCGTCCTGAAAACTCAGATGAGGGTTCAGAGGAATATGGACCTCTGAGTTACTCAACTCACCATCGATGAAAACCCGCTCTTCCGTTCCGTCCCAAACGTAGGATAGATGCGCCCACTGCCCGATTGTCGCATTGATGTCTGTTGCTGCTCCACTGGGGCCCCAGCCAACATCTGGCTGGTTGGGATCCCCGATAGCGCCACCCCCCCAGTGACCCACCGCTCCAAAAGTGGGATGCGTTCCCTGATGCATTCCTGAGTTCGATCCGTTGGGTCCTCCGCGATGCCCCCATGAGACGATCGCCTCCTCGTTTCCAAAATCAGGGTTGTATACCCATGCCATCGCCGTATAGGGCTGGTTTCCTGTCAGATTAGTGGATGATAGCGGGTTGGCAGAAATCATCTTGTCGCCATTGAATGCGAGGCCCNGCACAAGAGCTCCCGCATTATCGTTGGCCGGGTGACTAGCCACTTCAACCTGACCAATGAGAGTTGTAAAATTCCCAGCTGCGCCGGAGTTTGCCAGACTGTTTACAACCGCTCCATCTGACAGACCAAGAGCGGTAGCATTCACATCTATCAAAATATCATCATTCTGAGCTCTCGCACTGGAAGAGATGGCCAAGCCGATGACCAGGGGGAGNAGGCGATTTTTAATCTTCATCAGAGGTCTTAGTGGGTTCATTTATTCTTCAGGAACGTTGATCCAGTCAGTCAGTTAGTCGGATAGCAGGAATCTCCGCTAGCTTTCGACTCGTTCTGTCTAGTCAGTCTCTTTCCAAGCGTTTTCGGACACTCCCACCATGGTTACCATACGCGACCCGAGGTCAATGGGATTCTTCCCCATTTCAGCTCTAACTTTTGATTCTGCTTAACTTATAATACACTGAAGACTAATCATTTGACATCGGGTAAGGTAACGATCTCATATCGCATCCCGAACTAACCCCTCTTCTTTCAATCATGCTCCGCTGGACCACTCTGGCTCTTTCAATGTTGCTCTCCTCAACCCATCAGGGGTTATGCGCAGCACCTAGCTCTACACCCCTTACAATTCCCTCCTCAGGAGGCAACTCCGCACTTCGGTTTTCTACCTTGCCTCCGGAGGAGACCGGAATCTCATCGATCAACCCGATTGACATATCTCATCCTCTTAAGCGCTTGTATACCTCTGCGCTTGGCGGAGGAGGGATTGCTGCTGGGGACTTTGATGGCGACGATCGATGCGACCTTTATTTTGTCTCCGGTGCCCGCAACAACACCCTCTACCGGAACAAGGGTAATGGGCAGTTTGTCGATATCTCTCAGGTTGCAGGTGTGACCGGGGGAAGTGCGTGGGGGTCTGGAGTAGCCGCTGTCGATATTGATGGTGATCAGGACCTGGACCTTTATGTCTGTAATTACGGGTCTTCAAACCAGCTCTTCATCAATGATGGCAACGCCAGATTTGTGGAATCTGCTTCCAAGTTTGGACTTTCTCACAGTGGAGCATTCGCCATGGCTGCATTTGCCGACTACGACCTGGATGGCGACCTCGACGTCTATCTCCTTGGGCACAGATTCTACCGTGCTGGGGGCCGCCCCAACCGTCCCGTTACAATATTGAAAGACGGCCGTAATCAGATGCTTCCTGAATTCGAAAACTACTACGGGGTCACCGAGCGCATGGGGAACATGAAAATCAACAATGTTGGAGCCCCGGACAAACTTCTTCGCAATGACGGTGGCCGATTTGTGGAAGTCACCCAGCCTGCGGGAATCTCTACGAATCGCTATCACGGCAATTCCGTCACCTGGTGGGATTTTAACCACGANGGACTGCCTGACATCTACGTCGGAAATGACTTCGAAGATCCTGACCTTCTCTACCGTAATAATGGCAATGGTACTTTCTCGGAGGTCACCCAACACCAGTTACCTCATACAAGCTGGTTCACAATGGGTGCTGACTGCGGAGACCTGAATAATGATGGATTAATGGATTTTCTTTCGTCTGACATGGCTGGAACTACCCATTACAAGTCAAAGACCACCATGGGAATGATGGGTGCATCAACGTGGTTCATGCAGAACACTATCCCAGCCCAATACATGCGTAACTGCCTCTACGTAAACACTGGGACAGGGCGTTTTCATGAAACGGCCTTCCTCTCAGGACTTGCTTACTCTGATTGGACATGGGCGGTAAAAATGGGAGACATCGATTGCGACGGCCTCCTCGATGTCTTCATGTCAAATGGGATGACCCGGAACTTTAACAATTCTGACAATCCCCTCGATGTCAGGAAGCTGCACGGTCAGACGGAATGGGACCTTTATGAGAAGACACCTACTCGCCCAGAACAAAACCTTTCTTTCCGTAATCTCGGCGCGCTTAAGTTTGTCGACAACAGCAAAAACTGGGGTCTGGCGAAGACCGGCATGAGCTACGGAGCGGTGTGGTTTGACATGGAAGGTGATGGCGACCTTGATCTCGCTGTGGCAAATCTCGATGAGCCTCCCTCTATTCATCGCAATGACACTGACGATGCGAATCGAGTCATTGTGAAACTGGAAGGCGCCGGCGCAAACACATCTGGCATTGGAGCTTCGCTGGAAATCATTACCGCAGAAGGAAGCCAGATTCGACAGTTCAATCCCATGCGTGGATTTGCCTCNTNTGACGAGAACCTCATTCATTTTGGCCTCGGAACTTCCGATATCATTCAAAGCCTGACCATAACATGGCCGGGAGGCTTCGAGGCAACCTACCGGAATCTCCCAGCGAACCGGAAATACACCCTTTCGCAGCGTGATGCGGGCCCTCCNGAGCGGAAACCGCAGGCTCCTGAGCCCCTCTTTCGCTCAAGCAACACCCTCGCAGCCGCCAGACATTGGGAGATGCCTTTTAACGATTTCCGACTTCAACCACTACTGCCCAACCGCCAATCGCAGTGGGGGCCATCTCTGGCATGCGGAGACGTCGACGGGGANGGTGACGAAGACTTCTTCCTCGGCGGATGCGCTGGATATCTTGGCACCCTGATCATAAACGAAGGTGGCGGAAAGTATACAACGCAACCATTCACGGCCGCGAGCGCCCATAAGACAAGCGAAGATCTCGGAGCCTTGTTCTTTGATTGCGACGGCGACAACGATCTTGATCTTGTAATTGCCAGCGGCAGCGTCGAGCACCCGTCAGCAAATCCTGCATACGCGGACCGGATTTACCTGAACGACGGCAAGGGTTACTTTGTGCCAGCAAAACCCGGGTCGCTCCCCACGAATCTTGATAGCAGCAGTGTCGTTGCAACNGCAGACTTCGATCGGGATGGCGATCTTGACCTGTTCATAGGAGGGCGCAGCGTTCCAGGCGCCTATCCCACTACCTCGGGTAGCAGGCTACTTCGTAATTCCAATGGAAAGTTTACCGACGTATCCAAGGAGTCCCCAGCTCTGTTAAAAAAGCGCATTGTGACTGGCGCGATGTGGTCAGATGCCAACGGGGATGGATGGGTTGATTTGCTTGTCAGCACTGAATGGGGACCAATCCAGTTTTTCCGGAACGACAAGGGCAAACTCGTTGACGCAACAGAGAAGTCCGGACTCAGCCCCTTTCTTGGATGGTGGACGGGCATAAATGGCGCAGATATTGATCATGATGGAGACATTGATTTTCTAGCCACTAATTTTGGATTAAATACAAAATATAAGGCTACCTTCAAAACACCCGAGGTTCTTTTCTACGGCGACTTTGAAAACTCTGGGCGCAAACGCATCGTTGAAGCAGGTTTTGAGGACGGAGTCTGCTATCCGCATCGTGGATTCAGTTGCTCCCGGAACGCCATGCCGTTTGTCGGCACCAAGCTTAAGACCTTTCATAATTTTGCTAGTGCTGCTCTTCCCGAAATTTATCCGCGCAGCAGTCTCGGAAAATCTCTGCGAATGGAGGCTAATACTCTCGAGTCCGGAATATTCCGGAACGATGGCAAGGNCAACTTCACCTTTAAAGCTCTCCCTGCCATGGCACAGGTATCTCCGTCCTTTGGATCCGCCTTTCTCGATGCCACTGGAGACGGACACCCTGATGTTTTCCTCGCACAAAACTTTTACGGTCCTCAGATNGAAACGCGACCNATGGTCGGAGGCCTTGGACTGATTCTCGAGGGCGATGGAAAAGGAACCTTCAAGGCCGTCTCTCCGGCGGCTAGTGGCATTGTTATTCCTGAGGACGCTAAGAGCGTTATCTCCTCGGACCTGAACGGGGATGGAAGACTCGATCTGATCGTCGGGGTCAATGACGGACCTGTGCGATCTTTTATCCGAACTGGAGGCCCTCTACCATATCNGGTAATCCTCGAGGGCCCGGCTGGAAATCGTCGCGCTATCGGGGCCCGGATTTCAATCAAACTTTCGGATCAAAGCATTCGGACCGGAGAAATTCGGGCTGGCGCAGGTTACCTCTCTCAGACCCCAGCTCTCTTCAACTTCACCACTCCTGAAGGTATCAGCCCCACCAATGCAATAATTCAATGGCCCGATGGCAGCATGACGCAGTCGCCGTTTTCCAAGGGAACGAGAGAACTCCGCATCAGCAAACCCCGGTAAACCGCGCTACTTCTTCGCGCGCATACTGCGGACACGGGAAAGATTTCGACGAGCCATTGACGAGCCCGGCTGTATTTTTAGAGCCTGCATAAGGCATTGCTCAGCNGCTACCAAATTACCCGTATCGATATAAAACACTCCCAGGTTGATGAGCCCGGGGACGAATCGGGGACTCACCTCTACACAGTTCTCGAATGCCTTACCAGCTTCTGCAACGAGGCCAAGACGCTTACAAGCCAGGCCTAAATTGTTGAATGCATCAGCATTTTGAGCATCAAGAGAAACTGCTTTTCTCAGAGGATCTAGCGCGCTCGTCGCCTGATTGAGAGAAAGGTAGATTAACCCAAGATGGTTGAATCCTTCGGCAAAGTCAGGATTCACCTCGGTCTCCTTTTCAAAATACTGTTTTGCGGTATCTAATTCACCACGTTTGGCATGCAACAGCCCCAGAGCATCATTCGCCTTTGGAAGAGCAGGATCTAACTCCAAAGCCCTCAGCAAACTGTTCTGCGCAGCCGNAGTTTGACCAAGTGCATCGAGCGAGAGACCAAGGTTCATATGCCCGGCCGCAAAACCCTCCCGCACCGACAGCGCCCTCTGGTAGGAGGCAACAGCCTTGTCATGCTGCCCCGCGGTAGCATGGACGAGCCCAAGATTATTCGCGGCCTCCGCGAAATCTGGAGTCACTGCGAGGGTATCCCGGAACTGAACCTCCGCAGCCGTGAGCCATCGCCCCTGCCACATGTCCTGTGCAAATTGGAAGCGCTGGGAAACTTCGAGCTGNTCCGCCGCCACCCCGACGGTGGAATCAATCTTCTCGAGAGACTCACCGCCTAGCCCAGCAGAGCTCACCAGGCGCTCCCAACGAGCTAGTGACGAGTGCTCTAGATCTCCGAGAATCTCGTCTACTCCAGGAGCTCCCTTATAGAGCACCGCTAAACGCCCCTCTTTGTCAATCAGCAGACTCAAAGGGATCACCAGATCAAGTTCCAACGGAGTCAGGCGNACATGTAAACGCTCAAGGATCGTCAGGATTTTTTCNTTCGCAAGGCCAGTCGAAAATGGAAGATTCATTTTCTCGGCCCGCTTTTTTGCAGCGGAAGGATCACCCTCATCCTGCCCAACACCATCAAGGGCAAGAGCTACAACTTCCACCCCTGCTGTCTCCAGGTCCTTAAACCGGTCCTTAAACTCTTCCAGCTCCGTGAGGCACGGCGCACACCAGCTCGCCCACAGGTTCAAAAGCGTAAAGCGACCAGCGCTGGGCACCTTAGCGGCCTTCCCCTTCATATCCTCATACTCCAAGGTGGGAACTTTCAGCAACGTAACCATCGGAACTCTTACCGTATCCGAGGAAAGGCCGGGACTAGTCACACCGGGACTGAGGACAAGATCGGAAGATGGGCGCTCCCAAAGCAAAGGCTTACTCCCTTCAGTAATGCGATAATGCAGATCCGCAGGTAAATTCTCGATCGTGTTCACCGCCCCTCCGGGCCATCGAACAGTGACCGCAACATCTCCACTGAACTCTCCTAATCCGAAGACCAGCCCCTTACTCGATTGCGCAAGGTAACCATCACCCGCGCGCACTGTCTTGACGATCGCGTGATCTCTGCCCGGCACTTCTACCTCCACTCGAGCCCCAATCGCGTCGCGATTTCCTTTTCGCCCCTCCAATCGAAGACCAAGAAACCGTCCAGCGCGTGGCGCATCATTCCGAAGAAAACGCAACTGGGGCGCAGTTCTGTTTGAGATCCAGAAATCAAGATCCCCGTCATGATCCCAGTCAACCAGACACAAAGACCGCCCATCTTCCGGATAATCCATGCCGGAAATCGCGGATACATTAGCAAACCGCTCTACTCTTCCCGTTTCGTTGGTCCCAAGATGAAGATACATGCAGTGACGCTCGCGACCACTCCACGAACGCCCCCTCTTCATCATGCTCGATAGATCAATATGCGCTGAGGATGGTTCTCGCGATGTAGCCTCATGAGAACGCGACACGACCTGCCGCCAGAAAAAACTTCACAAGTCTCCCGTATCGGGGGTGGTGATATATCCATTGGCTACAAGAAGATCCTCCCACCCATCGTTATTAATATCCGCAAACATGGAACTCCATGCCCAGCGACCCATTGTCACTCCCAGCTCCTCACTCCTATCCTCAAACTTTTCCCCTTTCTGCAGAAGGAGAGTATTTCCGCGAGCAAATCGAAGGAGAGCCTGTCTCGTCTCCTTCGACGACCCGGGACTGAAACCCTCCTGCGGCGCAATCCGGTTACCTGCCGCTGAGAACATGTTTGCGACGTAAAGATCCATCAGTCCGTCCCTGTCGGCATCTCCCCATGAAACGGACATCCCGGAGGCCCTGTCCTCTCCTTGAACTTCGGGAGCAACATCGACAAACCTTCCGTTATCATTGCGAAAGAGATTGTTACGCCCAAAATCGTTAGCAACGTAGAGGTCCTGATCTCCGTCGTTGTCGTAGTCCTCCCATCCGGCAGCAAGACTGAATCTACGATTGTTCACATCCAGACCAACCTCCTCCGTCACATCCCGAAAAGCCAAGGAACCAGATTGAAGGTCATTTCGATACAGGTAGTTACGACCGGCATTATTTGCGTCATGATAAACGAACTGTCCGCCCGAACCTATAACCGTAGCTCCAGCTTCAAGATCGAGATCTCCCTTGCTGTAATGACAGACATACAGGTCCAGGTCGCCATCGTCATCATAATCTGCCGCTGAGATACCCATCGCCCCGATACCAAGCTCCATGATTCCCGCTATCGAAAAGCGCCCTTTACCATCATTACGCGAGATAACTAATCGGGCGTAGGAAGCAATCGCCAGATCCTGGTCGCCGTCATTATCGAGATCTACCAGAAGCGCACTCCTGCATGATTCAACCCATCCTGTCCCGGACTCTTCGGTGAAGTCCTTGAGACTCCCATCAGGCTGCTGGACAAAAAGGCGGTTGGGAAGACCGCCAGGCTGACAGACATAAAGGTCCTCCAATCCATCCCCATTCACATCCCCGAGGGCAGTTCCCGGAGTACCTAGCAACGTCATTTGACGGGTATCCTGTATTCTCTGAAGCCAATAAGGGTATCCCAACTGAAGCTGGCGGCGATATGAATCATTGCCTTTAAGGATCGACTCTGTGCAATCAACAAAAAGCCTACGCTCACCCTCGCTCTTTTCAAATCGCTGAAGCAAGACCCCGGAAAGCACCAGATCCTTTCCGGACCTACTTCTTTTCCATTTTGTGAGCCAGTCCCCATGATGCTCTACTACTCCGTTTTGATCTATCCTCGCACACTCAATTAAGACTCTCGCTCGCACCTGCTGCTTTTCTAACTTGAGCTCAACAACCTTGAAGCTACATCTGCGATTCTTAGCCTCTCCTCCAAGGGCGTCTGGAATCATCTGCAGGGCTGAAGTAAACCCAGCCCGATCCGAGTAAGATACCTGTGCCGGGATTTCTCTACGGCTGACAACAATACCGCCACCGCTCCAAGATTCCTTCTCGATTACAGGGACTAGCACCGATCCCTCAATAGCCGGGTCGACGATATTGCCGAGCAGATCCTGATCAAATTCATCACTGGCCACCAATTCGGATAAAACCGCCAATCTTTTCTTGATCAGCTCGTGCAGAGCCTCGGACTCCCAACCATCACGAATTGGGTTATCTAGCTCATTCCAGTCGTTCGAACGAGGGATAGATGATACGCTCTTAACAGTTCCTGACTCCGAGAGAAATGCTCTCCCTTCCGAGTCAGGACCAGCTGTCTCTGCGTCTTGCGAGAAAGGACTCCAGATTACAAAAACCGCGATCAGGAGAGCCGCAATCCCTACGATTAGGAGGGAATTCCGATTCATCTTCATTTAAAAGAATGGCGAATTTGCGAATGCNACGGGGCGTTCGGAAGGAGTCTGGATGCCCTGCCTTCCTGTCCCTTCGCACTCGCCCCCGTTGACTCCGGACCCCTTGCAAAACCCGCAAGGGAAGCTGCCTAGCGGAGCGGAGCGGATGGACTTCCATCCGGACGAGAGGCTACGCTTTGACCGCTACTGTCCCAATAACTCGCCCCTAGGATCTTTCCTCCTTCGTATCGGATCGCACTCTGACGCTGACCGTTTTCATGCCATGTTTCCCAGTCGCCATCTTGATTTCCATCGACGTAATTACCCTCCATCATCGTTTGCCCGTTGGGCCATGATTGGGTGAAGTTCCCGTGAAGGACTCCGCTTGCATAGTTTCGCTCACCGATAAGCTCCCCATTCTCATGCCATCCCTTCCACGTTCCTTCGTAGTTGTTATCCTTATAGACTCCCTGCATTGCCCGCTGCCCGTTCCGATGCCAGTTCAGCGCGATCCCGTTTTTCGCCCCGTTCTCTATCCTTTCTAGGGCGCCTAACTTGCCGTCCGAGCTCACTTTCTTGACCCACCCCTCGAATGCGGTCTCCTTTCCTTTTTCATAATAGAGCCCATCGTCACCCACTTCGAGAGCCTCCCCGACCTCCACCGCCACTTTTAACGCTTCCTCTACGTCATCCTGATTGAACGAAACATCTTGAGGGGCTGGCTCGGGCTCAGGAGCTGGCTCGGGCTCAGGAGCTGGCTCGGGCTCGGGAGCTGGCTCGGGCTCNGGAGCTGGCTCGGGCTCNGGAGCTGGCTCGGGCTCAGGAGCTGGCTTCGGTTCGATCACTGCCCTCGCATCGGACTTTGCGGGAATTTTGGGATCTGCATCTCCCTGCTCNTTCTCTCCGCAACCAACAAAAAGAAATCCGGCCAAAATAAGTAGACTCGAAAAGGGTTTCATATCTAANTNAGAATAGGGCACCCGAGGGAAAAGTGCCAACCTATAATTAACTACCACTTAAGTTCCAATTGAGAACACCGTGAAATTCACCTTGTCTCTCTATCAAGGCTCCGAGATAGAGTCTTGAGGAGGCATCTTGCCGGGGCTGGTTTAACAATTCGGACTTCCTCCGAATTATAATCAGTCTGACATATGCAAGTTGTCCCAGCCCCGGAGTCACTCAAATCCCCCCGGCTGGTCAAAGGCCCTGTCTTTCGCCGAGTCGCCGAGAGATTGTTCCAAGCAATCCACAACTAAGAGCGCAGCATAAAAAGAGAGAAAAGAATATCATCGAGCCAGCCTNTGGAAGCAATTTCCAACTACTTCCTCTCATCGGCCTTGATGGCATTTTACCACCATAAAAATAGTGGTGCTCGAGGGGGGACTCGAACCCCCACGGGTCTTACCCCACTAGATCCTTAATCTAGCGCGTCTACCAATTCCGCCACCCGAGCATGAAATCGTCTTCCTGATGGGCGGGAGGCTTAGGGACGCGCCGCCCGAAAATCAAGAGAATCCTCACCTTAATGCACCAGATTACCTCTCTTATCCCATTGATTCTGGACGTTGTATTTTCCACATGGGANCCTTCNCGACAGAGAAATCCCATGAATCGAACCATCATTGCCGTCGCCGCCATGCTTCAGGCTGCGAGCGGCCCCGGTGCCAGCCAGGACCTGAAATTAACCTACCACGCACCCCCAAAACCCCTTCCCGCCGACGCGGTCATCGAGGACTGGCCCCGGTTTCTTGGCATCCGGGACAACGCGACTTCCAAGGAAACCAAGCTCCTCGACCGATGGCCTGAGGCGGGGCCCAGCAAGGTTTGGGAACTGGAGTCAGGAGAAGGCTACTCCAGCCCTCTTTTCGCCGAGGGAAAAATGATCTACTTCCACCGACTGAATCATAGCACTCTCACGGGGTCAGGTGAAGAGGTCATCGATTGCCTGGACCCGAACACAGGCAAGCGACACTGGAGAGTGAAATACTCTGCCATCTACTCAGATCGTTACGGCTTTAGCCCGGGACCCCGATCAAGCCCGGTGGTTCATAACGGCCGTATCTACGTCACTGGTGTGACTGGCCAGTTCCACTGCCTCGACCTCCAGACAGGAGCGATTCTGTGGAAACGGGACCTCGGAAAGGAATACAATATTCCGACTTACTTCTTCGGCTATGGACCCAGTCCCAGCCCTGTCTGGAAGGACCGAATTATCCTGAATGTGGGCGGTCGAGGCGCTGAAAACGATGAGGGAGTTTGCGTCGCAGCTTTCTCCATCGCGGATGGATCTACTCTTTGGGAGGTGAAGGATCAGTGGGGCGCGAGCTACGCCTCGCCAACCATCACAACCCTGCGAGGCGTCGAGTGTGCCGTAGTCGNGGCAGCGGGGGAAAGTCGGCCCCCTCATGGCGGTCTACTCATCATCGATATTAAGTCGGGGAAGGTCTACGACCGTTTCCCATGGAGGGCGGACAAGTACGAGTCCGTTCTGGCCTCTAGCCCGCTCGTTCTCAGCGACAGTCGCATTTATCTCGGAGATTGTTACGGCGTCGGTGGCGTGGTTCTGGAATACGACAAGAGGCTTAAATCCAAGATCGTCTGGAAAGAGCGCTGGTTCGGGATGCACTGGATGATGCCCTTACAGATTGATGGATACCTCTACGGATTCGCTGGACGCAATATTCCGGACACNCAGTTCAAATGCGCCAATGCCACTACCGGCGAGATTCTCTGGGAAGAGGATATGCAGTGGCGGGAAGGCGGGCGAATCGACGGGCTTTTCCGAGGAAGCCTTCTTCGCGCGGATGGGCGGGTCTTCTGCCTCGGAGAGGATGGCGTCCTCGCAGANCTCAAAGTCAGCCCCAAGGGGGCTGAAATAGTTCAGAGAGCCCGTCTCTTTTCCGCTCGTTCCACCTGGACTCTCCCCACCCTTCACAATGGGCTTCTTTACGTCTCGCAGAACGAACACGACTTAGTCAACCGGGCTCCCCCACGCGTCATATGCTACGACTTCAGGGGCAAGTAATTTGTTTTTCCAGCTTCATGAAAGCCCTCGAACTAATATCCTCGTCCACCTTCGAGCTCGTTGAAAAGGCTGTGCCTGAACCGGGGCCCGATGAGCTTCTGGTCGCGGTAAGGGCCTGCGGGATCTGCGGAAGTGATATTCATGGCATGAACGGCAGCAGCGGACGTCGTATCCCTCCACTGATAATGGGCCATGAAGCCGCCGGAGTGGTCGAAGCCTTTGGAACCGATGTTACCGGATGGAATGAGGGAGACCGGGTCACCTTTGATAGCACCATCTACTGTGGCGAATGCGATTACTGCCGAACCGGTCGTGTCAATCTTTGTGCAAACCGGGAAGTTCTTGGCGTCTCCACACCAGACTTTCGCAGACAGGGAGCATTCGCTGACTATGTTGTTGTTCCCTCCCGAATCTGCCATCGAATTCCGGAAGACCTTTCTTTTGAGGAAGCTGCCTTTGCCGAACCAGTTTCCGTCGCGCTACACGCTGTCAATCGAGTTCAAATCGCAGAGGGAGAAAGCGCAGTCGTCGTTGGCGCAGGACTCATAGGCCTCCTCATCGTCCAAGCTCTCAGAAGAGCTGGCTGCTGTAATGTTATTGCAATCGATCTCGCTGAAGAACGATTGGAACTGGCGCTCCAGCTTGGAGCAAGCTCAGCGTTTCAACCGGACCAAGAAAACCTTCAGGACGCCATTCGCTCCTTAACGGGCGGCGAGGGCCCCGAAGCGGTATTGGAAGTTGTTGGCATCAGCTCGACTGTTGAATTGGCTGTCAATACGGCCCGCAAAGGCGGACGGGTATGCCTTGTCGGCAACCTTGCTCCAAGCGTCCAGTTTCCTCTGCAGACTGCTGTGACCAGCGAGTTGGATGTGCTTGGCTCCTGTGCCATCAACGGAGAGTATCCGGACGCAATCGCGGCCATCGCTACAGGCGAAATCGATGTCCGAGCTCTCACTTCGTGTATTGTGCCCCTTGCCGAAGGAGCATCATGGTTTTCTCGTCTCGAATCGGGACAAGAAACTCTACTGAAAGTAATCCTGCGACCGGGATAATCCAATCACCTCCCACCAATTGTCTATCTGACCATGTCTTCTTCTCTCTTTGACCTTTCCGGAAAAACTGCCTTCGTGAGCGGAGCCAGCCGCGGCCTCGGCAAGGGTTTTGCCCTTGCCCTCGCACAGGCCGGCGCCGACGTGGTGATTTCAAGTCGAAGCGGGGAAGGTCCACTGCTCGATACTAAGAACGAAATTGAGAGCCTGGGGCGCCAAGCATGGACAGTACCACTCGATGTCCGTAGCGAGAAAAGTATCAAGCAATCAACATCCTCAGCATGGGAACAGGCTGGAAAAATTGATATTCTGGTCAACAATGCAGGGTGCAACGTCCGCAAGCCCGCCTTGGATGTGACCTGGGATGACTGGAATCTGGTTCTCGAAACCAATCTCCGAGGGTTGTTCTTTCTGGCTCAGGCACATGCAGCGCTGATGATTCCTCGCCGATACGGGCGCATTATCAATATGGGTTCGGTGACATGTGTCGCCGGCTATGCGGGATTGGCTCCATACGGCGCAAGCCGGGGCGGAGTAAAGCAACTGACCATGAGCCTGGCCCACGACTGGGGATCACATGGACTGACCGTAAACTGCCTCGCTCCCGGATGGTTTCGAACCGAGCAAAACAAGGTCATGTATGAAGATGAGGGTTGGGTTGACTACCTGCGTGAACGCATTCCACTCGACCGTCCGGGCGCACCCGGAGATCTTGACGGCACGGTCGTGTGGCTAGCTTCTGACGCCAGTGCCTATGTGACCGGTCAAACCATCCTTGTTGATGGAGGTATCTCGGTTGGACCGGTGCGAGCCGTTCCTGCGAAGTAAGCTTCACAAGGCCTCCTTCAGTGCTTCTAGTGGTAAGTTTCTTACAGGGAGTTCTTTAGCTAAAAAACATATCAACATATCGAGATTCGTTGATTTGTATCTTGCAAAGATGGTGCTTACTTCTAGCCTTTCGCGATGATTAGACCGAGTCCTGCAGAAAAGCTCCACGAGCTCTTTAGCTCTCGAGTTGCACTACTCGACGGTGCGATGGGGACAACGATTCGGGAATACGGGATCTCCGAATCCGCTGCACGGGGTGACCGGTTCGCTGATGCACCTCAGGACTTGCTGAACAATGGAGATATTCTTTCCCTAACCCAGCCTGACACCATCGCAGACATCCACCGACGGTTTCTCGATGCTGGATCAGACATCATTGAAACCAATACGTTCTCTGCGACGACATTGTCTCAAGCCGAGTTTTTTATTGAGGATCCCCGTGAACGGGGAGAAAGAAAAGATCCTGCATTCTTTCAGACAATTCTCGAAAACGACTTCCTGCTTGCCCTCGTCGAGGACCTGAACATCGAGAGCGCGCGCCTTGCCAGAGATCAGGCAGATCGTATTGAGGAAGAAACTGGAATTCCCCGCTACGTAGCAGGTGCTATCGGTCCCTTAACCCTGTCCCTGAGCAATGCCCCGGATCATGATGACCCCTCCTTTCGGCCAGTTACCTTTGACCAGGTTCAGGCCAGCTATTTTCATCAGGCGATGTCGTTGGTCCAAGGGGGATGCGATCTTCTCCTTGTAGAGACGATCTTTGATTCACTGAATGCGAAAGCGGCCTTGGTCGCGATTCAGCAGCTCTTTGAGGAACTGGGTTCTTCTTTACCTGTCATTGTCTCCGCAGCGGTCGGAAGTGGTGGAGCGACCCTGATTTCGGCTCAGAGGATCGAGGCCTTCTGGATAGCGGTGCGTCATATTAAACCTCTCGCGGTCGGACTCAACTGCTGTGAAGGCCCGGACGTCCTTCGGCCTTTCGTGGCAGAGCTGGCAGAGTCCGTTGACTGCTTCACATCCTGCTACCCGAACGCAGGATTACCCAACCCCCTTGCCCCAACCGGATTTGACCTCGAGCCTCACGATATGGCTGAATATATGGGCGAATTCGCGAAGTCTGGACTACTCAATATAGCTGGTGGCTGCTGCGGCAATACCCCAAGCCATATTGCTGCAATCGCAGAGTCGGTGAAACCCCACCAACCGCGTATCCCTCAGGCGCGGACAAGTAATCTTTCCGCACGATGACTGCTGAATCCCTACCTCTCTGTCTCAGCGGTACCGACGCCTACGTGCACGGGCCGGGATCAAACTTTCTCGTTATAGGTGAGCGGACGAATGTGGCGGGGGCACCCCGTTTCCGTAAGTTGATCAAGGAAGATCGCCTTGAGGAGGCCGTCGAAGTGGCACGGCAGCAGGTCAGTAACGGGGCCAATGTTATCGATATCTGCTTTGACGAGGGATTGATCGACGGTGTGTCCATGATGACACGTTTCCTGCATCTCCTCCAAGGCGAACCGGATGTCGCAAAGGTTCCCTTCATGATCGATTCTTCGAAGTGGGAGATTCTTGAGGCAGGAGTCAAGTGCCTTCAGGGTAAAGGCATCCTTAATTCCATTTCCCTAAAGGAGGGGGAAGAGCGATTTATCCAGCAAGCCAGAATTATCCGCCGGTTTGGAGCAGCAGTCGTGGTAATGGCGTTTGACGAGCAAGGACAAGCCGCAACCTACGAAGACAAGATAAGAATCTGCGAGCGGGCTTATCGAATCCTCGTCGAACAGGTAGATTTTCCACCGGAAGACATCATTTTTGATCCTAACATTCTTACAATCGCTACAGGTATCGAGGAGCACAACAATTACGCTGTCGATTTCATCGAAGCAACGCGATGGATAAAAAAGAACCTTCCTCACGCTCGGGTATCCGGAGGTGTATCCAATATCTCCTTCTCCTTCCGCGGAAACAACATTGTCAGGGAAGCCATGCACTCGGCATTCCTTTTTCATGCCACGCGAGCGGGAATGGACATGGGAATTGTTAATGCAGGAATGCTCGAAGTATACGACGAGATTTCTCCGAAGCTGCTAGAGGGTGTGGAAGATGTGATCCTCAACCGGCGGCCGGACGCAACTGATCGGCTCCTTGCCATTGCTGAGGATTTTATCGGAAAAGAGGGTAAAAAACAGGAAGCCGATCTGCGCTGGAGAGACACCCCGGTAGAAAAGCGCCTCGAGTATGCACTGCTTAGGGGCATAACCGAATTCATCGACTCGGACACGGAGGAGGCACGAGAGCAATATGGCCGTCCCTTGAAGGTTATTGAGGGACCACTCATGGATGGCATGTCTATCGTTGGAGACCTTTTCGGGGAGGGTAAAATGTTTCTCCCGCAGGTAGTAAAGTCAGCCCGGGTCATGAAAAAAGCCGTGGCTTGGCTAACGCCCTTCATGGAAGAGGATAAGGCTGCCAACCCTGACCAGCGCTCTGCCGGCAGAATCGTGATGGCTACGGTAAAAGGCGACGTCCATGATATCGGCAAGAACATCGTTGGCG